>JBKOUQ010000158.1:0-8768 GCA_046723475.1 Candidatus Methylomirabilota bacterium | reverse complement strand
GCCCGCTGTAGAACGCCTCGGCGTCTTCACGGGACTCCCACTGGTAGACGCCGCCGGCCCAGCCGCTCTCGCTCCAGATGAAGTGCTTGCTGATGAGGCCCTTCGCCTCGCGGAAGCCCGGCGCGATCTTGTGGAAGTGCGCGCGGCACGCGGCGTGGTCGATGTGCGGCGGCAGCTTGTAGCGGACGGTGGCGGTGATCATGGGGCCTCCCGGCTTGACTCTACCGCGAACCGCGCGCACGATCCGACCACCCCTGTGAGGAGGCGCGCGATGGCCTACGTGAAGGATTCCAAGTCGGCGAAAGTGCGGCGGGAGCTCGATCATCCGGTCATCGACGGCGACGGGCACTGGCTCGAGCCGATGCCGATCTTCCTCGACTATCTCAAGCAGGTGGGCGGCCCGAGCCTTGTCGAGAAATTCAAAGCCAACGACGTCGAGCGCGGGTGGTATCAGATGACGCGCGAGGAGCGCCTCGACAAGCGCCCGCATCGCCCGACGTGGTGGGGCGAGCCCGCCAACACCCTCGACCGCGCGACCGCGATGGTCCCGAAGCTCTTCTACGAGCGGCTCGACGACTTCGGCGTGGACTTCTGCTGCCTCTACACGTCGCTCGGCCTCTTCCACATCAACCACGCGAACCAGGAGATCCGGCGCGGAGTCTCGCGCGCGGTCAACCGGATGAACGCGGAGATGTTCTCCCCCTACCGGGACCGTATCGCGCCGGCGGCCGTCGTGCCCGTCTACACGCCGGACGAGGCCATCGAGGAAGCGACGTACGCAGTCCGCGAGCTCGGCTTCAAGGTCATCATGATCTCCAACCACGTGAGGCGGCCGATCCCGGCGCTGGCCCGCGCCGTGTCGGACGCGAGCACGGTGCGCTACTACATCGACTCGCTCGCCTACGAGAGCCCACACGATTACGATCGGTTCTGGCGCACGTGCGTCGACCTGAAGGTCGCGGTCACCGCGCACTCGGGCAGCATGGGCTGGCACGGGCGCGAGTCGATCAACAACTTCGCCTTCAACCACATCGGCCACTTCGCGGCCGCGAGCCACGCGTTCGCGCGGGCGCTCGTCTTCGGCGGCGTGGTCAAGCGCTTCCCCATGCTGCGGTTCGGCATGCTCGAGGGCGGTGTCGGTTGGGCGTGCAATCTCTTCACCGACTTGCTCGCGCACTGGGAAAAACGGAGCGCGGCGGCGATGGAGCGTCACCTGCGACCGACCAATCTCGACCGCGATCTGCTGAAAGAGCTGTTCGCCCGCTACGGCGGCCGTGTGTACGAGGCCAAACTGGACGAGCTGGTGTCGAGTCCCAGCATTGTGCCCCCGTTCAAGACGAACGAAGAGCTCACCGAGCGCGAGTACGCGCTGCGCCAGCTCGACGACTTCGCGGCCGCCGGTGTTTCATCCGTCGAGGAGCTCGCGCGCCAGTTCGTCGATCACTTCTATTTCGGCGCGGAAGCCGACGATCCGATGACGGCGTGGGCGTTCCGCGAGCCGCACAAGCTGCATCCGCTCTTCAGCTCTGACGTCAGCCACTTCGACGTCACCGACATGACGGAGGTGCTCGACGAGGCCTGGGAGCTCGTCGAGCACGGAATGATCGGCGAGAGCGACTTCCGTGAGTTCACCTTCGAGAACGCCGCGCGCCTGCACACGGCGCTGAACCCGTCGTTCTTCGAGGGCACGGCGGTCGAGGGCGCGGTCGCCAAGCTCGCCTGACGGCCGAGCGTGACGGCCGCGCGAATGCGGCGCTCACTCGACCGTCACGCGCTTGAACGCGGCGCTCACTTGACCGTCACGCTCTTGGCGAGATTGCGCGGCTTGTCTGGGTCGTGCCCGCGCAGCAAGGCGAGATAGTAGCCGAGGAGCTGCGCGGGCGGCGCGCTCACGATCGCGGTGGCCGGGCCCAGGTCCGCAATCGGCACGTGGTAGTCGAACGCCTCGTGCGCCGAGGGCGACACGCCGATGAGCATCGCGCCGCGCGCCTTGACCTGCATCGCCCCGGCCATGATGTCGTCGTGCGTCTCGTCCTGCGGTGCCAGCACGAGACACGGCGTACCCGGCTCGATGAGTGCGATGACGCCGTGCTTGAGATCGCCGCCGGCGAACCCCTCGGCGTGGATGTAGCTGACCTCCTTCACCTTCAGCGCGGCCTCCAGCGCCATCGGATAGCTCGGTCCGCGTCCGATCACGAAGAGATGCTCGCGCATGAAGATCGCGTCCGCGACGCGACGAATGACGTCACGGCGATCATCGGCCAAGAGCCGCTCGATCTCGGCGGCCGCCTGCTCGAGCAACGGCACCGCGTCCTGCGCGCGGCCGGCGAGCTCGTAGGCGGTGAGCAGCAGAACGGCCAGCTTCGCGGTGAAGCTCTTCGTCGAGAGCACGCAGCGCTCCGGCCCCGCCGCGAGCGGAACGGCGAGGTCGGCGAGCCGCCAGAGCGTAGAGCCCTCGACGTTCACCAGCGCGGCGATGCGCGCGCCGCGCTGGCGGGCCGCACGCACGGCATCGATGACGTCGATCGTCTCGCCGCTCTGCGACAGCGCAATCACCAGCGCGCCCTCGCCGACGAAGTCCATCAGATACGGAAACTCCGAGCCCGTGGCGACGGTGACGCGGCGGCCCGCGATGCGCGCGAGCACATACTGCGCGGCCAGCGCCGCATGTCCGGCGGTTCCGCAGCCGACGACGAACACGTCGGGCGCGCGGCGAATCATGTCGGCCAGACGACGCGCGTGCGGCCCGCCGACCGCGGCCAGATGCCGCAGCACCGACGGCTGCTCGTGGATTTCCTTGCTCAGATAATCCGGATAGCCCGACAGCTCGGTCGCGGCCGCGTCCCATTCGACTTCGGTGATCGCGGGCTCGACCTCGCGTCCGGTCGCGGCCTCGAACGCGCGACAGCCGCCCGCCGACAAGAGCACCGCCTGGCCGTCCTCGACGAACGTCACCCGGCGCGTGTGCTCCAGCAGCGCGCTGAAATCCGAGGCGAGCAGATGGCCGCGCGCGCTCCAGCCGAGCACCAGCGGCGAGCCGCTCTTGGCCGCCGCGATCTGGCCGCGGTCCACGTCCGCGACCGCGATCGCGTTCAGGCCTCGGAGTCGCCGGAACGCGGCCATCGTCGCGTTGACCAGCTGCTCGGGCCCGGGCGGCGTCTGGGCGAGCGAGGCCTCGACGAGGTGCGCGACGACCTCGGTGTCCGTGTCGGAGCGAAACCGATGCCCCGCGCCGGCGAGTCCGTCTCGCAGCTCACGATAGTTCGACACGATGCCGTTGTGGATGAGGGCGAGGCGGCCGGTGCAGTCGAGATGCGGATGCGCGTTCTGCTCGGTCACGCCGCCATGCGTGGCCCAGCGCGTGTGGCCGATGCCGATCGTGCTCGGCGGTAGGTCGAGCGTCGCGTCGCCGATCTTCCCCACGCGCCGCTGAAGCGCCACGCCGTGCGCGTCGCCCACGGCGACGCCCCACGAGTCGTAGCCCCGATACTCGAGCTTCTTGAGCCCGCGCAGCACGACGTCCGCGGCATGAGCGTCCTGTCCGACGTAACCGAAGATCCCACACATGGTCGTCCTCCGACCCGGCAGGATGGATGCGCAGACGAGACGCACGGAGGACGCAGCGCACGCTGAGTGGCCTTTGTCGGCGCGTCACCGCGCCGGTTTGCTCCACTCATCACGACCGTGCCGGCCGAGGGACCATCCGCCGAATGGTTCGATGGGTCCCTACCTCGTCATCCGCCCGTGCGGGCGGACCTGGCGCTCGTCGCAGATCAGACTGTCGTCCCCGCTCGCTCTGCCGCGCGACCTCCTTCCGGGAGTCTAGTGAGTTAGGGCCTCGAGACCGTTATAGCACTGTCCTCCCGCATCGGGCACGCGCGTACAGAGCGTGCAGGGCATCTCAGAGCGTGAACCGAATTACTTACTTCTGCCGCGGCGACGCCGAGGGGCTCGACTCGACCCGCAGCTCGTTGCTCACCTCGCGCACGCCATTGGTCCGGCGCGCGATACGCTCGGCTTCGAACTTGTCGTCGGCCGTCGGGACCTTGCCGGTCAGACGCACGACTCCATCGGTCGTCTCGACGCTGACATCGACGAGACTCTTCATGCGATCCGTGGTGAGCTTGGTCTTCACCGCGGTGGTGATCTTGGCATCGTCGAGCTTTTCGCCGACCGAGCGGTCGGCGGCCCGGACAGGGCCGGCGGCCACGGCGACGGTCATCAACGTGACTCCGATAACAGCGAGCAGTCGCTTCATGGTCATTCCTCCTCCGCGGTGATGAGGAGCGAATCTCATGCCAGCGAGCGCCGCTTGCGGGGCGGTCAGCCGATGATGCGACCACCCATGACGCGGATCGTATCGCCGGTGACGTACGAAGCCGCATCGGACGCCAGGAACACGCACGCGTCGGCGATGTCCGACGGCTGACCCAGCCGGCGCAGCGGGATCTCTTTGAGCTGCGCGGGATCGCCCGGCGGCGTTTGCTTGAACTCCGGATACCAATCGGCGTAGCGGCGCTCCGTATCGATGAAGCCCGGGACGACCATGTTCGCTCGGATTCCGAAGGGCCCGAGCTCTGCCGCGAGCGCGCGGATCAGGCCGAGCAGTCCCGACTTTGCCGCGGTCACGGCGGCCGTATTGGGCCGGCCGGTGATCGCGGACTGTCCTCCGAGTGCGATGATGCTGCCGCGCCCCCGTGCCTTCATGCCCGGCACGACCGCGCGTGCAAGATAGAACGCGGAGTGCAGGTCGACGCCCATCACGCGGTGCCAGTCCTCGATCGACGTCTCCGTGATCGGCTTGTGCGGTCGGATCGCCGCGTTGCTCACGAGCACGTCGACGGCGCCGAGCGCGTCGAGCGCGCGGCCGACCATCGTCTCGACAGCCCCCGCATCCGCCACGTCGGCCAGCGCGCAGACGACGCGCGCGCCGGCCTTGCGACACTCCGCCGCCACGGCTTCGAGCTCGTCCGCGTTCGCGCGGGTGTTGAGCACCAGATCCGCGCCCTCGGCCGCGAACGCCAGCGCGATCGCGCGGCCGATGTTGCGGCTGGCGCCGGTAATGAGCGCGGTCTTGCCTGTCAGATGCCTGCGGTCGTCTCCCATGCCGGCCTCCGTGTCGCGGGTTTCCAATCTACCCCAGCCGGGGTAGGCTTACGCGCGCGCCGTGCAGATCGGTTTCCACCTGACCCCGTTCTGGAGCCCGACCGACCGGCCGCCCACAACGATCATCGACGAGGCGATCGAGGTCGTGCGCGCGGCGTCGACGATGGGCTTTGCGTGGGTCTCCATCGGTCATCACTGGCTCTCGTATCCGACCGTGTGGCCGCAGCCGATCGCGATGCTGGCGCGGCTGGCGCCCGAGACGGGGACGATGCGGCTCAAGACGTCGATGCTGCTGCTGCCGCTGCTGAACCCCGTCGACGTGGCCGAAAGCATCGCGACGCTCGACCACATCACCCACGGCCGTCTCGACGTCGGCGTCGCCATCGGCTATCGCGAGCATGAGCTCGAGGCGGCCGGTCTCACGCGACGAGACCGCGTGCCGCGGCTCGAGGAAGCGCTGGACGTGATGACGCGTCTGTGGCGCGGCGAGGACGTCACGTTCGCCGGCGCGTCGACACGGCTGACCGCAGCGCGGATGGGCTTCACGCCCTACCAGCGTCCGCGTCCCCCGATCGAGATGGGGGCGCAGAGCGTGGGCGCCACGCAGCGCGCGGCGCGGTTGGCCGACGCCGTCTTCGTTGGTCCGCAGGTCGCATGGGCCGACGTCGGCCGCCTCGTCGCCGTCTATCGCGACACGTGCGCGGCGACGCGGAGCACCGGGCGCGCGCTCGCCTCGCGCAGTCTCATCGGGGGCGCGAGCCGAGAGGCCGCGCACGCCGCCGCGCGCGCGTATCTCGAGCGCACGTTCGCGATGTATCGCGGCTGGTCGATGCAGGAGGCCACGATGGTGCCGCTTCAGCTCGGCTTCGACGCGAGCCTCGACGATTGGACGATCAACGGCACACCACGCGACTGCCTCGCGACGATCGCGCGCGCACACGAGCTCGGGCTCGACGGCATCGGCCTGACGATCTACAGCCTGCCGCCCGGCCCGCGGGCGCGAATCGACTATCTACAGATGATCGCGGACGAGATCGTGCGACCCGCGGCCGCGCTCAGCCGGGCGCCGGCGACCTGATCGCCACGCGCTGAGGTGCCGGCGCGCGGAACGTCGCGGCAATCGCCACCGCGGCCGTGCCGATCGCGAAGGATCCCGCGAACAGCCAGGAATACCCGCCGAACGCGTCGTACAGCCATCCGCCGGCCCACGGCCCGATCGCCATGCCGAGCGTCGAGACGAGGGCGACCGCGCCGAACACGCTGCCCATGATTCGCTCGCCGAAGTATTCGCGAACGAGGATGGCGTAGAGCGGCATCACGCCGCCGTACGCGAAGCCGAAGACGACCGCGACTGCATAGAACCCCGCGAGCCGCCCGGTGAAGAGATAGAGGCTGATGGCCGCTGCCTGCAATGCGAGCCCGGCGACGAGCGTGCGCTTGGCGCCCACGCGGTCGGCCAGCACACCGCACACGATCTTGCCGGTGAGCGAGGCGAGACTCGCCGCGCTCAGGACGGTCGTGGCGATCATTGCGCTCACGCCATGGTCGATGGCGTTGGTGACCATGTGGAAAATCGGTCCCGAGTGCGCGGCACAGCAGGCGAAGTACGCGAGCGAGAGCGCCGCGAATTGCGGCGTGCGCACCGCACCCGCGACGGTCAGCTCGCGGCCGCCGGCCGACGCGCGCGCACCGGTGGCGCGGCCGTCGCTCGGCGGCTGGCGTACGAGGAAGGCCGCGGGAATGATCACGAGCCACACCACGTCGCCAAGGACGAGCATGGCCATGCGCCAGTCATAGTGACCGATGAGCCATCGCGTGAGCGGCGCCATCACGGCAGAGCCGACGCTGAGACCCGCGGAGACGAGCGCCACCGCGAGGCTGCGGTGGCGCGTGAACCAGCGCGCCGTCGTCGCGGTCATCGGTGTGTAGAAGCTTCCGGCCGCGAGGCCGACGAGCACGCCGAACAAGAGCTGAAACTGCGTCAGCGTCGCCGCGCGGCTGGCGCCGACGAGTCCGAGTCCCAGGAGGAGGCCGCCGATGAGCACGACGAGGCGCGTCCCGAACCGATCCGACAACGCACCCCAGACGAACGCACCCGCACCCATGCAGAGCCAGTTGACGAGCGCCGCGGTCGAGATACCGGTACGCGACCAGCCCATCGCATCCGCCATCGGGACCAGGAACACCGTCAGCGTCGCCATCGCGCCGAAGCCGACGCAGGTCACGACGATGCCCACGGCGACGATGACCCAGCCGTACGCGGTGGCCGTCCGCATGCTCACTCGGGGTGCGACGCCGAGGCGCGCGTCATCCACCCGCCATCGCGCCGACGACGAGCAATGGCTCGGCCCCGCTGGCGACGGCATCGGGCAGCGGAGCGTCGGGCGCCTCGTGCGAGAGATCCTGCTCACACGCGAAGAAGCGCACGAAGGCACGGCGCTGCCCCGTGTCCTGATCGCGAATCGTCCCGCGCAACGCCGGATACCGTGCCTCGAGCGTGTCGAGGACCGAGCGCTGCGTGAGCGGCCCGTCGACGGGCAACTTGATCTCGCCCGACACGCGCGCCAGCGTGCGCAGGTGCGCCGGCAGCACCAGCCGGATCGTCATGGCAGTGTCTGCACCTCGACCGACACGACGGCCGGCAGGTGCTCGACGATCGGCATCCAGCTGTCGCCGCCGTTCGGCGAGACGAAAACCTGGCCGCCCGTGGTGCCGAAATAAATGCCGCACGGGTCGAGCGTGTCGACCGCCATCGCGTCGCGCAGCACGTTGACGTAGCAGTTGCGCTGCGGCAGCCCCTGCGTCAGCGGCTCCCACTCGGGCCCGCCGCCGCGGTTGCGGTACACGCGCAGCTTGCCGTCGGGCGGATAGTGCTCGGAGTCGCTCTTGATCGGCACGACGTAGATCGTCTCCGGCTCGTGCGCGTGCACGTCGATCGGAAAACCGAAGTCGGTCGGCAGGTTGCCGCTGATCTCGCGCCACGATTCGCCGGCGTCGTCGCTGCGCATGACGTCCCAGTGCTTCTGCATGAAGAGCACACCCGGTCGCGATCGGTGCATCGCGATGCGGTGAACGCAGTGGCCGACTTCCGCCGTCGGATTGGGAATCTGCTCGGAGCGCAGCCCGCGGTTCATCGGTCCCCACGTCTTGCCGCCATCGTCGGTGCGGAACACGCCCGCGGCGGAGATCGCGATGAACATACGGCCCGCGTGGCTGGGATCGAGCAGGATCGTGTGCAGGCACATGCCGCCCGCGCCCGGCTGCCACAGATGCCCGGATTCGTGCGTGCGCAAACCCGGAAGCTCTTGCCAGGTGTGACCGCCGTCGGTCGTCCGGAACAGCGCGGCATCCTCGACGCCGGCGTATACGGTGTCCGCGTCCGCGGGCGACGGCTCGAGATGCCAGACGCGCGCGAACTGCCAGGGATGCGGTGTGCCGTCGTACCACTGATGTGTCCCGGTGGGGCCGTCATAGGCGAACTTGTTGCCGACAGCTTCCCAGCTCTTACCGCCGTCGTTCGAGCGCTGGATGACCTGACCGAACCAGCTGCTCGACTGCGAGGCGTAGAGCCGCTCGGGATTGGCCGGCGAGCCCTTCAGGTGATAGATCTCCCAGCCACCGAAGTGTGGGCCGCTCACCTCCCACCGATCGCGCCGGCCGTC
>JBKOUQ010000153.1:0-10792 GCA_046723475.1 Candidatus Methylomirabilota bacterium | reverse complement strand
GCCCGCGACCAAGCGCGGGCGCGTCGCCGGCGAGACAGCGCACGAGCACACCCCGGCGCGGCAGCAGCGCCGCGCCGACGTCCAGGTCGGCGGCCGCGAGCGCGGCCACGTCGTCGACGAACGCCGCGAGTCCGGCATCAGCGATGAGCACGACGGTCGCAACGTAGGGCCGCTGCTCGGCGAAGCCGAGCCCCGGCCCGGGTTGGCCGTCGCGGAGCACGAGCCGGTCGTGCAGCAGCCATCCCCGGGCGTCGCGAATGACGAGCGCGCTGTCGAGCAGCGCAAACCGCCACGCCTCACCGCGGGCGACGCGGCCCGCCGCGAACGCATCCACGACCAGCAGCGTGGCGCCCTCGGCGACGTCGGCCGTCAGGCGCTGGCGCAGCGCGGCGCCCGCAAACGGAATCGTATGGTCTGGAACCCACTCGAGGCAGGCGTGCGGCGCCAGACGAGCGCGCACGGTCTGTTCCGCCGCATCGCCGGCCGTTCGATAGACCTTCGTCGCCGACGGGGTCGTCAGGCATGCGTGCGCACCGGCGCCGACGGTCACGTCGACGGAGAGCCGATCGCCGCCCACGAGGCCGCCAGTCGGATTCAGCATCGAGATCACGGCCGCCACATCGTCGAGACCGACGGGCGCCAGGATCTGCAGCGGCAGCGTCCAGCGACACGCCGCGAGCACGCTGCGTTCGCCCCGACGCTCGAACGTCAGCGCGAGGCTGCCGTCGCGCCCGACGCGGGCCGTCGTCAGGCCGGCAACGGCAGCGTGAGCTCTGTCCGCAGCCACTGGACGATCGCGTCCACGCCCTCGCCCGACTTGAGATTGGTGAACACGAAGGGTCGGTCGCCGCGCTGCCGGCGCGCATCGCGCGCCATGACGCCGAGATCCGCACCGACGTGCGGGGCGAGGTCGATCTTGTTGATGACGAGCAGATCCGACCGCGTGATGCCCGGCCCGCCCTTGCGCGGGATCTTCTCACCCTCCGCGACGTCGATGACGTACACGGTGGCGTCTACGAGCTCGGGACTGAACGTCGCGGCGAGATTGTCGCCGCCGCTTTCGATGATGAGCAGCTCGAGCGCGGGAAACCGCCGCAGCAGCGCGTGCACCGCCTCGAGATTGACGGAGGCGTCTTCGCGGATGGCGGTGTGGGGACAGCCGCCCGTCTCCACGCCGACGACGCGCTCGGCCGGCAAGGCCGCGCGGCGCACGAGAAACTCGGCGTCCTCTTTCGTGTAGATGTCGTTCGTGATCACGGCCATGTCGACCACGTCGCGCAGGCGCAGGCAGAGCGCCTCCGTGAGCGCGGTCTTGCCCGAGCCGACGGGGCCGCCGATGCCGATCTTGAGCGGACGGGGAATCGTCATGATCGAAACAACCTCATCTCGAGCCGCGCATGGCGCAGGCCAGCGAGCTCGAGCGCGGGAGTGAAGGCCCACATGTCGTCGATGGATGCCGCCGCGGCGGCGCGGGCCAGGCGCGCGATACGGGGGCGCGCGCCCGCAACGACACGCTGACCGTCGAGCTGGCCAAGTGGCAGCAGCCGCAGCGCCGCGCCGACGAGCAGCGCGACCGTCGAATAGAGATACGTCGCGGCCGCGGCCTCGTCGCCGGCTCCGAAACGGCCGGCCGCCGCGCCGAACACGGCGGCGTGGTGGCCAGGCACGAGCGCGTCGTCGATCGCGCGCGCGATGGACCCGAGGACGCCATCATCCCGGACGGCCGTGGCCACACGCGCCGTCTGCCGTCCCATCTGTCGGCTCGCGGCGCGAAACTCCGGCACCGTCTTCATGGCGTCCAGGCGCAGATCGAGCGCCGACCAGCCGGCGACGTCGCCGGCCACGGCGAGGCGGTTGGCCACCGCGACCGCGACGGCGTCCCCCGGACCGGCGCTGCCCTCGAGATGCGCGGTGACGAACGCCTCGAGGCTCGCGCGGTCGTGCACGCGGCCTTCCTGCGCATACGTTTCGAGCCCAAAGGAGTGAGCGAAGCCGCCCGCGGGAAACAGCCCGTCGCCGAGCTGCAACAAGGCGAGGAGTGCGTCGATCGGCCCCGGCGCGGATGTCATGCGCTCAATGCTGAGAATCGTGGCGGTGAGCGACTCCGAGCGGCACGAAGACGGACAGCATCCGCTCGAACGGGACGTCGAGGCGGCCGAGGAGCTGTTCCATCGCTGCGTCGTCGGGCAGCAACAGCCGCTCGCCGTCCAGCGCGAGGGTGAAGTGACGATTGCCGACCTCGTACGCGATGCGGAGCGCTTCGTCGCGAGAGCGCGGCGTCACGGCCAGCACCGGCTCGGGCGCCGCCTCCACGACGACGTACCAGTCGACCGCGACGTGCAGAATGTCGCCCGGCGTGAGAACGGTACCGGTGGGCAGAGCCAGCGCCAGGATCCTCCCGGCCTGGGTGGTGACGCGCCGCCGGCCCCAGCGCCGCTCCTCGGCCGTCAGCACCAGCGCGTCGCGCTCACGCCGCGAGAGATCGGCGTCGTGAACGTGGACGTGCGGCCGGGTGATGACGACAACGGGCTCCGTCATCTCATCGGCGACGTCGCGGAGCGGCCGAGCCAACGACGCAGATGGCCGCTCATCGGCGCGATCGGCAGGGCGCTCATCGGCGCCCTGCTCAAAAGAGGAAATACCGCTGGGCCATGGGCAGCACCCGCGCCGGCTCGCACGTCAGGCGCTCGCCGTCCGCGCGCACCTCGTACGTTTCCGGGTCCACTTCCATGCGCGGCAGCGCATCGTTGTGGATCATGTCCCGCTTGCCAAGGCCGCGACAGCGCTTCACCGCCACCGCGCGCCGGCCGAGTCCCAGGCGCTTCGGCACGTCGGCCGCGAGCGCCGCGGCGGAGACGAACGTGATCGCGGTGGCGGCACGGGCACGGCCGAGGGCGCCGAACATCGGGCGATAGAGCACGGGCTGCGGCGTCGGGATCGACGCGTTGGGATCGCCCATCGCCGCCCATCCGATAAGGCCGCCCTTCACCACGAGCTCCGGTTTGACGCCGAAGAACGCCGGCTTCCACACGACGAGATCGGCGAGCTTGCCGACCTCGATCGAACCGACGTGCTCGGCGAGCCCGTGCGCGATCGCGGGATTGATCGTGTACTTCGCGACGTAGCGCTTCACGCGCCGGTTGTCGTCGCCGGCATTCTCGCCGGACAGCGCGCCCCGCTGGCGCTTCATCTTGTCGGCCGTCTGCCACGTCCGGATGATCACCTCGCCGATCCGCCCCATCGCCTGCGAGTCGGACGACATCATGCTGATCGCGCCGAGATCGTGCAGCACGTCCTCGGCGGCGATCGTCTCGGCGCGGATCCGCGACTCGGCAAACGCCAGGTCCTCGGGGATCGACGGATTGAGATGGTGGCAGACCATCAGCATGTCGAGATGCTCGTCCATCGTGTTGACGGTGAACGGCATCGTCGGATTGGTCGACGATGGCAGACAGTTCGGCTCGCCGCACACGCGCAGGATATCGGGCGCATGGCCGCCGCCGGCGCCTTCCGTGTGGTAGGTGTGAATCGTCCGCCCCTTGAAGGCGCGGATGCTGTCCTCGACGAAGCCCGCCTCGTTGAGCGTGTCCGTGTGAATCGCGACCTGGACGTCGTGCTCCTCCGCCACGCTCAGTGCCGTGTCGATGGCGGCCGGGGTCGTGCCCCAGTCCTCGTGCAGCTTCAGGCCGATCGCGCCGGCCTCGATCTGCTCGCGCAGCGGCTGCGGGGCCGACGCATTTCCTTTGCCGAGGAAGCCGAGATTCATCGGGAACTCTTCGGCGGCTTCGAGCATGCGATGCATGTTCCACACGCCCGGCGTGCACGTCGTCGCGCTGGTGCCGGCGGCGGGGCCCGTGCCGCCGCCGAGCAGCGTCGTCAGTCCCGCGCTGATCGCCTCGGTCACGATTTGCGGGCAGATGAAATGGATGTGCGCGTCGAGGCCGCCCGCGGTGACGATCTTGTTCTCGCCGGCGATGACCTCCGTGCCCGCACCGATGACCATGCCCCGGGTGACGCCGGCCATGATGTCGGGATTGCCGGCCTTGCCGATACCGACGATGCGGCCGTCGCGGATGCCGATGTCGGCCTTGACGATCCCCCAGTGGTCGACGATCAGCGCGTTGGTGATCACGGTATCGAGCACGTCGTCCCCGCGCGTGGCGCGCGCCGACTGGCCCATCCCGTCGCGAATCACCTTGCCGCCGCCGAACTTCGCCTCTTCACCGGGCACCGTCAAATCGCGCTCGACGCGGATGAGCAGCTCGGTGTCGGCCAGCCGCACGCGATCGCCCGTGGTGGGGCCATAGAGATCCGCGTACTGTCGCCGCGTGATCCGCAAGCTCACGAGTGACGCTCGGGCTGGGCGGTACTCCAGCGCTCGAGGCGCCGCAGCGCCTCCTCTTTGCTCCCGCCCGCGGTCAAGCCGTTGAGGCCGTGCACCTGACGCGCGCCGGCGAGCTCGACGAGCGTGACGTGCTTGGCGTCGCCGGGCTCAAAGCGAACCGCCGTCCCCGCGGGCACGTTCAACCGCATTCCGAACGCTTGCGAACGATCGAACCGCAGAGCCCGATTCACTTCGAAGAAGTGGAAGTGCGAGCCGACCTGAATCGGCCGGTCGCCCGTGTTCTCGACGGTCAGCTCGAGCGTGCGCCGCCCGACGTTGGCCTCGATGTCGCCATCGCCCAAGAGATATTCGCCGGGGATCACGCGTGGGTCCCTCCGCGCACGGCAGGGGTTATCGGATCGGGTGGTGAATCGTCACGAGCTTGGTGCCGTCCGGAAAGGTGCCCTCGACCTGCACCTCGTCGATCATCTCGGGCACGCCGTCCATGACGTCGTCGCGCCGCAGGATGGACAGCCCGGCCTCCATCAGCTCAGACACCGAGCGACCGTCGCGGATGCCCTCGAGGATCTCCGCGGTGATGATCGCCAGCGCCTCGGGGTGATTCAGCTTCAGGCCGCGCGCGCGACGCCGGCGCGCGAGCTCCGCCGCGGTGAAGACGAGCAGCTTCTCCTGCTCGCGTGGCGTGAGGTGCATCGTTGAACCTCCGGAGCCTCAGACAGTCAGGTGCTGCTTCACTTGATCCGCATGCAGATCCTTGGTGGCGCCCGACGCCACCACCGAACCCTTGGCCATGATCACATACGCATCGGCGAGCCGCTCGGCGAAGTCGAGGTACTGCTCCACGAGCAGCACGGCGAGACCCATCTCGTGCTTGATGCGACGGATCGCGTCCTCGATCTCGAGAATGATGGACGGCTGGATGCCTTCCGTCGGCTCGTCGAGGATCAGCAGCCTGGGACGCATCAACAATGCGCGACCGATGGCGAGCATCTGCTGCTCACCGCCGGACAGCACGCCGCCCTTGCGGCTCAAAAACCGCCGCAGCGCCGGAAAGAGATCGAGCACGTCGGCCATGCTGTCGCGGCGCCCGCAGCCGAGCTGCGCGACTTTGAGGTTTTCGTACACGCTGAGGTGCGGAAAGATCTCGCGGCCCTGTGGCACGTAGCCGATCCCGGCGCGCGCCCGCCGGTCGGGCGACCAGCGAGTGATGTCAGCGCCGTCGAACGTGACGCGCCCGCCGCGCGCGGGTAAGAGACCCATCACGGCCTTGAGCAGCGTCGTCTTGCCGACGCCGTTGCGGCCCATCAGACACACGACTTCCCCGGCCGAGACGGTGAGGTCGACGCCCCAGAGCACCTGCGAGCCGCCGTACGCGACGTCGAGTCGCTCAACCGCGAGCATCGGCCGTCTCCGGGCGGCGCCCGATGTAAACCTCGAGCACGCGCGGGTCGGTCTGCACCTGATCCACCGGCCCCTCGCACAACACCGTGCCCTGGTGGAGCACGGTGACCTTATGGGCGATCTGCCGCACGAACTCCATGTCGTGCTCGATGACGAGCACCGAGCGGTCGGCGGCGATCGACTCCAAAAGCTCACCGGTGCGCGCCGTTTCCTCGTCCGTCATCCCCGCCACCGGTTCGTCGACGAGCAACAGCTCGGGATCCTGCGCCATCACCATGCCGATCTCCAGCCACTGCTTCTCGCCGTGCGACAGCGCGCCGGCCATCAACGTCGCCTTGTCGGCGAGGCCGACCGTCGCCAGCGTGGCGGCGATGCGGTCGCGCTCGCCGACCGCATCCCGCTCGAGCAGCGCGGCGAACACGCCCTTGCTCGCGCGCTTGAGCGAGAGCTCGACGTTGTCCCACACGCTCAGGTTGACGAACACCGACGGTGTCTGGAACTTGCGGCCGATGCCGAGCGCGGCGATGTCGTTTTCACGCAGCGCCGTGAGGTCGGTATGGTCGCCGAAGATCACGCGACCGTGCTCGGGCTTGGCGCGTCCCGAGATCACGTCGAGCAGCGTGGTCTTGCCGGCGCCGTTGGGGCCGATGACCACTCGCAGCTCGCGCCGGTCCATATAGAAGTTCAGGCGCGACAGCGCCTTGAAGCCATCGTAGGAGACCGTGACATCTTCGAGATAGATGATCGAGCCGGTGGATGTCATGGCCTGTTCGAGACCGTCGCCGGCCGCGTGCGTTCGGCGGTGAGCGCGCCCGGCGCCGGCGCGCGTCGGATGAACCCTCCGAGACGCGCGAGGGCGCCCACGAGGCCGTCGGGAAAGAAGAGCACGACACCCATGAAGAGCCCGCCGAGGAACAGCAACCACACATCCGGGTAGCTGGTGGTCAGCCACGACTGCATCCAGTTGACCCCGACGGCGCCGAGCACGGCGCCCACCAGCGTGCCGCGGCCGCCGGCCGCGACCCACACCACCATCTCGATCGACGGCAGCACGCCGATCTTGGCCGGCGTGATGATGCCGACCTGTGGCGCGTACAGCGCGCCCGCGATCCCCGCGAGCACGGCCGAGACGACGAACACGAACAGCTTGTAGCGCGCCGGCGAGTAGCCGGAGAACAACACGCGCGTCTCGCTGTCGCGAATCGCCACCAGCACCTTGCCCGCTCGGCTGCGCGTGATCCAGCGGCACACGAGATACGCGACGACGAGCGCGAGCGCCGTGACGGTATAGAGCCCGCGCTGGGTCGAAGCCTGATTCAGCGGGAAGCCGAAGATGGTCTTGAAGTCGGCGAGCCCGTTCGTCCCACCCAGGCGCATCTCATTGCGGTTGAACACGAGCCAGGCCGACAGCGCCAGCGCCTGCGTGATGATCGACAAATACACCCCGCGAATGCGGCTGCGGAACGCCAGGAAGCCGAATGCCAGCGCCACCAGCCCCGGGACGACGACGATGGCGATGAGGGTGAAGACGTCCGAATAGAACGGGCGCCAGAACAGCGGCAACTCCTTCACCTGGTTCCAGACCATGAAATCAGGCAGCGCGCTCTGATAGACGCTCTTGGCGCCGATCTCGAGCATCAGGTGCATGCCCATCGCGTAGGCGCCGAGCCCGAAGAACACACCGTGGCCAAGGCTGAGCACGCCGGCGTAGCCCCAGAGCAAATCGAGCCCCAGTGCGAGAATCGCGTAGGCGAGGAACTTGCCGAAGAGATTCAGCCGGAAATCGGAGACGTGCAGCGGCGAATTCGCCGGCAGCGCGTTGCAGATCGGCAGCACGACCACGAGCAGGACGGCCGCGGCCGCGATGGCGAGCGCCTCACGCCTCGGCACTGCGTCCTCGCGTGGCAAAGAGTCCCGCCGGCCGACGCTGCAAGAACAAGATCACGAGCAGGAGGATCGCGACCTTCGCGAACACCGCGCCGAGCGCCGGCTCGATACCTTTGTTGAGCCCGCCGATTCCCGCCGCCGCCAGGATCGTGCCGGCGAGCTTTCCGACACCACCGGTAACGACGACCATGAAGGAATCGACGATGTAGTTCTGGCCGAGCGAGGGCCCGACATTGCCGATTTGCGTGAGTGCAGCGCCCGCGAGACCCGCCAGCCCGGCGCCGAGCGCGAACGTCGTGGCATCGACCCAGCCGGCACGGACGCCGAGGCACGACGACATCCCGCGATTCTGCGTGACCGCACGAATGCGCAGCCCCGCATTGCTGGCGAACAACAGCCAGTACATCGCCGCCACGCTGACGGCGGCGAGGCCGATGATGAAGATCCGGTTGAACGGCAGCGTGAGCCCGGTCATGAGCCCGAACCCGCCGGACAGCCAGCGCGGCGATGACACGTCCACGTTGGCGGCGCCGAACCACAAGCGCAGGGCCTGCTGGATGATGAGCGACGCGCCCCACGTGAGCAGCAGCGTCTCCAGTGGCCGTCCGTAAAGACGGCGGATCACGCCCCGCTCGAGGACGACGCCCACCAACGCGGCGACGACGAAGGCCACCGGCAGCGCGACGATGAAGTACGCGTCGAACCACTCCGGCCACCGCGCGCGAAACACGTTCTGCACGACGAAGGTGCTGTAGGCGCCAAGCGCCATGAGCTCGCCATGGGCCATGTTGATGACGCCCATGAGACCAAAGACGATGGCGAGGCCGAGCGCCATGAGCAGCAGGATCGACGCGAGCGAGGCACCCTGAAACGACGTCTCGAGCGTACGCACGAGCAGGCTCCACCGCTCGATCTGGCGGATGGCCTGCGTCGCGGCCTCGCGCTCGGCGCGCGAGGCGCTCGCATCCGCGGCGAGCCGCTGCAGCGAGGGCACGGCGTCGAACGAATGCAGCGCGCCCAGCGACTGCGCGGCGAGCACGCGGACCGGCGCCTCGCCGTGCGTCAGACGAATGAGCGCCAGCGCTTCTTCGAGCGCATGACGAACGTTGGGTACGCGTTCCTTGGCGATGGCCGCTTCGACCACCGACGCCGCGGCCGCATCGGCCTGGTGGCCGAGCTTCACGGCTGCTCCGCGGCGTGTTTCGGCATCGGGACTCGCGAGCTGGACGCGCGTCTCGTCGGCGTCGAGAAACGGCTTGATGGCGATCCGCAGCCGCCGGTCGGCGGCGACTTCGGTGAGGCTGGCGACCGGTACCGTGCCGATGAGCTTGCGGTCGTACGCGGTCGCGATCTCGACGACGTCCTGATCGCCTTTCGTCATCTTCGCACCGCCCACGACGATCTCGCGCGCGTTGCCCTTGCCGCGCGCATAGACGGTGCCGTCGCGCAGCGCGGCAAGGAACTCGAGCCACTTGGGATCGCGCGTGTTGCCGAGAACCGCGACGGCCGCCTCGCGCTTGTCGTTGTCCTCCAGCGCGAGGTCGCCGAGGGCCTTGCGCGCCGCGGGAGCCGGCGCGTGGCCCGCCGGGGGACCGGCGCCCCACGCCACGCACAACAACAGCAGCAGGAGCGAACGCCTCATCAGGCCTTCTTCTGGTACGTGCCCTGGTGGTTGATCCAGTCACAGCCCTTGTCGGGGCTGGTGTACTTCGACCACGGCTCGGGCTCCACGTTGCTCTTGGTGCGCGAGATGATCTTGAACTGGCCGTTCTTGAGGATCTCGCCGATGAGCACGGGCCGGTACGTGTGCTGGTTGTACTCGTGCATCTTGATCTGGCCGACCGGCGCCGCGAACGTCTGGCCGTAGACGGCCTTGCGGACCGCATCGACCTCGAAGCTCTTGGCCTTCTCCGCCGCCTGCTTCCAGATGTGGACGCCGAAGTAGGCCGCCTCCATCGGATCGTCCGTCACCCGCTTGTCACCGCCCGGCAGGTTGTTCTTCTTCGCGTAGTCCTTGAAGGCCTTGACGAACTTCGTGTTGGCCGGGCTCTCGACGGACTGGAAGTAGTTCCAGGCCGCCAGGTGGCCGACCAGCGCGGAGGTGTCCATGCCGCGCAGCTCGTCCTCGGCCACGCTGTAGGCCATGATCGGCGCGTTCTCGCTGCGCAGGCCCTGGTTGGCGAACTCCTTGTAGAAAGGCACGTTGCTGTCGCCGTTGATCGTCGAGAGCACGCAGGCGCCACCGCCGGAGGAGAAGCGCTTGATCTTGCCGACGATCGTCTGGTAGTCCTGGTGGCTGAACGGCGTGTACTCCTCCTCGATGTTCGCGGCCGGCACACCCTTGGCGAGCAGAAACGCGCGCAGGATCTTGTTGGCCGTACGCGGGAAGACATAATCGGTGCCGAGCAGGTAAAACTTCTTGTAGCTTCCACCTTCCTTGGACATCAGATATTCCGCACCCGGAATCAATTGCTGGTTCGGGCACGCGCCGGTGTAGAAGACGTTCTTGCTGCACTCCTCACCCTCGTACTGCACGGGGTAGAAGAGCAGGCCGTTGTTGTTCTCGAACACCGGCAGCACCGACTTGCGGCTGACCGACGTCCAGCAGCCGAACACCACCGCGACCTTGTCCTGGAGCAGCAGCTGCTTGGCCTTCTCGGCGAAGAGGTCCCAGTTGGAGGCGGGGTCGACGACGATGGGCTGGATCTTGCGGCCCATCACGCCGCCCTTGGCGTTGATCTCCTCGACCGCCATGAGCACGACGTCGCGCAGCGAGACCTCGCTGATCGCCATCGTGCCGGACAGTGAGTGGAGGACGCCGATCTTGACCGGGTCCTTGCCCTGCGCGGTCGCGATCGTCGGGAAGCCATGCGCAACGGCGACACCGGCGCCGGCGGCGACGAGGCCAGTCTTGAGAAAGTCTCTGCGCGAGTACATCGACATGGCGGCTCCTGTTGAAAGTTCGGGTGAAGTGGGCAGCGACGCTGCCGCCCCGATGTTGATGGACGCCATTGTCCGGTGATGGGTCACGAGATCACGGACTCCGACACGAGCAGAGCGCGAGCCACCTCGATCATGGGCCGACGGCTGTCCATGGCCGCCCGCCGCAGCCGCTTGAAGGCTTCGTCCTCGGTGCTGTCTCTTATACACATCTCCGAG
>JBKOUQ010000103.1:0-25403 GCA_046723475.1 Candidatus Methylomirabilota bacterium | reverse complement strand
GACGAGCGCAAGGCGGTGTCGCTCGGCGCCGACGCGTACGCGCAGAAACCGGTCGACCGGCGCTGGCTACTGGACGAGCTGCGCCAGGCCACCGGCCAGCCGCCGATCCGGCGCGTGCTCGTCATCGACGACGACGAGGTGTCGCGCTATCTCATGCGGCGCCTGCTGGACGAACTGCCGTGCGTCATCACCGAGGCCACGAGCGGCACCGAGGGGTTGCGTCGGGTCAGGCAGGAGACGCCAGACGCGGTCCTGCTCGACCTCGCGATGCCGGACGTGAGCGGCGAAGAGGTGCTCGAGCAACTCCGCGCCGATGCCACCACCGCCTCCGTGCCCGTGCTGATCGTCACGTCCAAGATCATCGGCGAGGCCGAGCGTCAGCGGTTGGGCCGCCATGCGCTGGCGATCATCGACAAGGGCAGCGACCACAAGGCGGCGGCCGCCCAGATCCGCGCCGCGCTGGCGAGCGTAGCGGTGTTCGAGAGCTAGCGGATGGCGAAGACGACGATCCTGAACGTCGACGACTACGCGCCCGCGCGCTACGCGCGCACCCAGCTGCTTCGCAGCTGGGGCTTCGACGTTCGCGAGGCCGGCACGGGTGCGGAGGCGCTGCGATTAGCCACGGTCGAGCGTCCCGCGCTCGTGCTGCTCGACATCCACCTGCCCGACATGAGCGGCTTCGAGGTGTGCCGCCAGCTCCGCGATGGGCACACCGGCGCCGCGCTCGCGATCGTCCACGTCTCGGCGACGTTCACCAGCGGCGCGCACCAGGTGCTCGGGCTCGACGGCGGCGCCGACGGCTATCTCATCGAGCCCGTGGATCCCGCGGTCTTGCGGGCGACCATCGACGCGCTGCTCCGCCTGCGGCAGGCCGAGCGTGCGCTGGTCGCCGCCGCGGGCCAGTGGCAGGCGACGTTCGACGGCATCGCCGACGGTATCGCAGTGATCGGACGCGACCTGTGCGTGCAGCGACGCAACGCCGCGTTCGCGCGGCTGTTCGAGCTGGCCGAGACGGCCAACGTGTCGATCGCGCAGCTCTGGGATGGCGCCACGAGCGGCGTGCCGCCGTTCCAGCGCGTGTGGAAGAGCAGCGTGCGCGAGGTGGGCGAGCTGTCACGAGGCGGGCGGTGGTTCCGCCTGACCGTCGATCCGGTGATCGAGGATGGCGTCGTCGCCAGCGCGGTGTGCTTCGTGGCGGAGATCACCGAGACGCGGCGCATGGAACGGGAGCGGCAGCATCGCTTCGACGACGCGGAGCGGGCGCGCGCGATGGCGGAGGCCGAGAATCGCGCGAAGGATGATTTCCTGGCCGTGCTCGGTCACGAGCTGCGTACACCGATGATGCCGATCACGATGGCCGTGGCCGCGCTGCACGCTCGGATGCCCGACCTCCCCGAGGTCGCGCGCACGCGCGACATCGTCGACCGTCAAGTGCGCCATCTCACCCGGCTCGTCGACGATCTGCTCGACATGTCACGCCTCACACGCAGCAACCTGCACCTCTCGCTCGAGCGCCTCGACTTGCGCCCGATCGTCGCCGACGCCGTCGAGGCCACCCGGCCACAGCTCGATGCGCGACGCCACCATCTCACGCTGCAGCAGTTCGAGACGCCCGTCTGGATCGACGGCGATGCCGTGCGGCTGGGGCAGGTCATCGTGAACCTTCTCTCGAACGCCGCAAAATTCACGCCGCCCGAAGGGCAGATCACGGTCAGCGTCGCAACCGAAGGCCGCGACGCCGTCCTGCGCGTACGCGACAACGGGGTCGGCATCGGCCCCGAAACGCTGCCGCAGATCTTCGAGCCGTTCATGCAGGGCACGCACGCGGTGGCGGGCTCCGAGCGCGGCCTCGGCATCGGGCTGGCCCTCGTGCGCGGGCTCGTGCAAGCGCATGGCGGCGCGGTCACCGCGAGCAGCCCCGGTCACAACCGCGGCAGCGAGTTCGTCGTGCGGCTGCCCCTGAGCAGCGCACCGGCGCGGACGACGCCGCAATCGCGGGACGCCCAGGCCACGGCGTCCGCGCGCATTCTGATCGTCGAGGACCACGCCGACAGCCGCGCGATGCTCGCCGAGATGCTAGGATTCGAGGGTCACGAGGTGATCGCCGTGGCCGACGGCACCCAGGCGCTTGCGGCCGCGCTCGGCTCGCCGCCGGACGTCGCGATCATCGATATCGGGCTGCACGGAATGGACGGACACGAGGTGGCGCGCCGTCTGCGCCAGGCGCACGGCTCGTCCGTGTTGCTGATCGCCGTCACGGGATACGGCCAGGCCGAAGACATCGAGCAGTCGCGTGAAGCCGGGTTCGATGCGCACGTCACGAAGCCCGTGTCGGCCGACGAGCTGCTCGAGCTGATCCTGCGGCGGCCACGCTGCTGACCGCGCCACGCGTCGTCCTCATCTCGATCGACGGCTTCGCCGACTTCTACTGGCACGATGCGCAGGTCAAGATGCCGGTGCTGCGCGCGCTCGCCGAGCGCGGCGCCGTCGCGGACGGCGTGTGCGCGGTGTTTCCAAGCACGACGTGGCCCACCCACGTCAGCCTGGTGAGCGGCGTGACGCCCGCGCGACACGGCGTCGTCGGCAATCACATCCTCAATCGCGCCACGCGCCGTGCGGAAGACCTGACCGGCGACCCGATCTACGACGCCGACGCGCTCGTGACCGCGCCGACCGTGTACGACCGCGCGGCCGCCGCCGGCCTCACCGTCGCGGCCGTCGACTGGCCCGCCACACGCCGCTCGCGCTCGCTCGCGTTCAACCTGCCGTTCTTCAAGGACCAGCGCGTGTTCGAGACGCACACGGCCCGCGCGGTGTGGGAGGAGCTGGGCGCGGCCGGCTTTCCGCTCGAGCGCCAGGGCGAGTGGGCCCAGCTACCGCGGCGATTCATGAAGGATGCGATGGTCGCCGAAGTCGCCGCGCACGCGGCGCACCGTCACGCGCCGGATCTGTTGATGGTCCACTTCCTGTGCGCCGACAGTCACCAGCACCTGTATGGTCCGCGCACACCGGAGGTTTACTGGGCACTCGAGTACATCGACGCCTGCATGGGGCGCCTGCTCGCCGCGCTGCCCGCGGCCAGCCGCGACCGGCTCGCCGTCGTTGTTGTTTCGGATCACGGCTTTCTCCCCGTCGGGCGCGACATCCGCCCGAACGTCCGCCTGCGGCGGCTCGGCGCGCTACGCGGGCATGACGGCGCGGGATTCTCGGGCGAGGCGTGCTTCGTGATGAACCACGGCGCGGGCTATCTCTACGCGCTCGACGGCGACGCGGGCGCGGTGACGACGCTGGCCGGCGAGATCGCGGCAATGGAGGGCGTCGCGGCCGCATGGCCGCGCGAGCGGTTCGGCGAGCTCGGACTGCCGACCGAGCATCGCATGCTGCCCGACGTCGTCTTCGAGGCGCGGCCCGGTTATCAGTTCTCCGACGAGGCGAACGGCGCCGAGGAGAATGGCGAGCCGAAATACCGTGGCACCCACGGCCAGCGGCCGGACGCTCCCGGCAACGCAGCCTTTTTTCTCGCCTCGGGCGCCGGCATCCGTCGTGGCGCCAAGCCAGGCCGGATTGTCAGTCGCGACGTGGCCCCGACCGTTGCCACGCTGCTCGGCGTCGACATGCCGGACGTCGACGGCCGCGTGCTCAGCAACCTCTTAGACGGCTGAAAATGGGGGGCCCCGAAATGGCCCCCCAATCCCCCCAGCGCTCGGGGCTCCCCGGCAAAGCCGTGGCGCGCCTCGATCATGCGGGTCTACGAGACTTGATCGCCTCCCAGACGCGCGCGGCGGTCAGCGGAAGCTCGTTCGTCTCGATGCCGAGCGCGTCGGCGACCGCGCCCGCGAGCACGGCCGCGGGACCGAGCGTGCCGCCCTCACCCACGCCGCGCACGCCGAGCAGGTTATCGGCCGGCTCCTCGACGTGCTGCACGTCGAAGGGCGGCAGCATCGTCGCCGTGGGCATGGCGTAGTCCATGAGCGTGCCCGTCAGCAACTGACCGTCGGCGTCGTAGACGAGGTGCTCGAACAGCGCGCCCGCGATGCCCTGCGCGATCGCGCCGTGCACCTGGCCTTCGACGACCATGGGGTTGATGACGCGGCCCGTGTCCTCGACGCAGACCCACCGACGGATGCCGATCGCGCCCGTCGTCGGATCGACCTCGACGATCGCGCCCTGTGAGCCGGCGGCGAACGTGCCGCGAATGGGATCGTAGAAGCGCGTCGCCTCCAGGCCTGGCTCGAAGTCCGCTGGCAACCGGTTGGTCTCGAGGTTCGCGACGCGCGCGACGTCGGCCACGGTGACCCGGCGGTCGGGCACGCCGCGGACGACGACCGCGTCACCGCCGACCTCCAGGTCGTCCGCGGCGGCTTCGAGCAGATGCGCGGCGATCCGGACGATCTTGTCGCGCACGGCGCGCGCGGCGAGGGCGACGGCGCCGCCGCCGATCACGGCCTGGCGCGACGCGAATGCGCCGAGACCGAACGGCGTGGCGTCCGTGTCGCCGAGCACGACACTCACCGAGGCGAACGACACGCCGAGCTCCGCCGCGGCGATCTGTGCGAGCGTCGTCTCCGTCGATTGCCCTTGGGACGTCACCCCGGCAAGCACCGTGACCGCGCCCGATGGATCGAGGCGGACCGTCGCACCCTCGTGGCCGGTTCGAAACGGCATGCGCGGGCCCGCGGACGCCGCGCGGCCGAGCCCGGTCAGCTCGTTGTAGTTGGCGAAGCCGATGCCGAGGTAGCGTCCGGCGCGACGCGAGTCCGCCTGCTCGCGGCGAAACGTCGCGTAGTCGAGCGCTTCGACGACCTTGTCGAAGCACACCGGGTACGTGCCGCTGTCGTGCACGAGCCGCGTCGGCGACGTGTACGGCAGATCGTCCGCGCTCACGAGGTTCATACGACGAATCTGGACCGGGTCGACGTTGAGCGCGCGCGCGCCGAGATCGAGTACGCGCTCCATCACGAACGTCGTGGCGGGCCGCGCCACGCCGCGATACGGACCCGCCGGCGTGGTGTGCGTGGCGACCGCGCTCACCTCGCAGCGATAGTGCTCGAGCTTGTAGGGGCCGGTGAGCAGACCGCCTACCATGAGCGGCTCGATTCCCGCTGTCCACGGGACGACCGAATACGCGCCGGTGTTGCAGAGCACGCGCGCGTCGAGCGCGCGCAGTCGGCCGTCGGCGTCGAAGCCGGCGCGCACGGCGTAGTGGTGGTCGCGCGCGTGGGCGCAGGCGGCGAGATGCTCCCGGCGCGACTCTATCCATTTCACGGGGCGCTCGAGGCGCCGCGCAAGCAGACAGAGCGCGACATCCTCCGGATACAAGATGCCTTTGACGCCGAACCCGCCGCCGACGTCGGGCGCGACCACGCGGATCCGAGACTCGGGCAGGCCAAGCACCTCCGCCAGAGCATGGCGCGTGAGATGCGGCACCTGCGTGCTCGACCAGAGCGTGAGCTTGCCGACGACGGCGTCCCAGTCCGCGACGCCGCCGCGGCCCTCCAGCGGCGCCGCCGTCTGGCGGTTCGTCCGGAAGGCGCGCTCGACGACCACGACGGCGCCGTCGAGCGCGAGATCGACGCGGCCGTTCTCGAACCGGCGCGACAACAGCACGTTGCCCGGCGCGTTGTCGTGCACGCGCGGCGCGTCGGCGCGCACGGCGGCTTCCGCGTCGGCGACGGCGGCGAGCGGCTCGTAGTCGACCTCGACGCGTGCCGCGGCGTCCTCGGCCGTATAGCGATCTGCCGCGAGCACCGCGGCCACGGGCTCACCCGCGAACCGCACGGTCTCCTCGGCAAGGATCGGTTGCGCGGTCAGCACGTAACCGGGCAGGGCCGACGTCGCACGCAAGCGCCGACCAGCGAACTCCGCGTTCGAGCCCACCGAGACGTGCACGACGCCGGACAGCGCGGCCGCCGGCTCGACGCGCACCGCGCGCAGGCGCGCGTGGGCGTGGACGCTGCGCACGAACGCCACGTGCAGCATCCGCGGCAGCGTCAGATCGCCGACGTAACGTCCCCGGCCCGTCACCAGGCGGGCGTCCTCACGCCGTCGTTGCGGCGCGCCGAACGAAGACGATCCCACGGGCCCGGCGCTCAGGGCATCGCGTAGCCGCCGTTGACCGAGATCACCTGTCCAGTGACCCAGCCCGCACGCGGCGAGGCGAGCAGCAACACCATGGGCGTGACGTCCTCGGCGCGACCGACGCGTCCGAGTGGATACTGCGCGACGATCTTCTGCATGCGCTCGTCGTTCATCCCGCTGGACGGGCCGCCCGCGTGGGCGTCGAAGCGGTCCGTCTGGACGAGCGCGATGGACACGCAGTTGGCGCGGATGCCGGCGCGCGCGAACTCGCGCGCGAGCGATTTCGTCAGACCGACCGTGGCTGCGCGCGCGGTTGCCGTCACGAGCAGGCGCGATTCGCCGACGCGGCCGGAATCCCCCATGAGGTTCACGATCGCTCCGGAGCGCCGCGCGGCCATGCGGCGGACGACGGCGTGCGTGACGAGCAGCGTGCCCTTGACAGTCACGTCGAGCTGCGCGGTCCACTCCGACGGCGTCGTGTCGAGGAAGCGCTTGCGCTGCGTGGCCGCGGCATTGTTGACGAGCACGTCGATCGGTCCGAGCTCGCGCTCGACCCGTTCGACAGCGTCCGCCACCTCGGCCTCCATCCGGAGATCCGCGGCGATGGCCATCGCGGCCCCACCCGCGGCCTGCGCGTCCTTGGCCGCGCTCTCGGCGCCGTCGCCCGACGTCCGGTAGTGGAACGCCACGCGGGCGCCCTCACTCGTGAAGGCCAAACCGAGGGCGCGGCCCAGCCCCTGCCCCGCCCCCGTGACCAACACCACCTTGCCGGCGAGCTCGAGATCCACGACGAGCGGATAGTATCAGCGGCCGGGGTCATCGCCGCGAGGGATAGGAAAATTTTTTCAGTCCTGCTCGGTCGGCGGCGCAGCCACGCCATCGACATCGGGCTTACGATTTGGGTGGACTGCTTACAATGAGCATCGGTCAGACGCCCGAAGACATCGCTCGTGCATGGCTGGCAGCAATCGTCGACTCCTCCGACGATGCGATCGTGAGCAAGACCCTCGACGGCGTCATCACCACGTGGAATCGCGCCGCCGAACGGATGTTCGGCTACACCGCCGCGGAGGCAATCGGTCGCTACATCACGCTCATCATCCCCGTCGAGCGGCACCCCGAGGAAGACGACGTGCTCACCCGCATCCGCCGCGGCGACATCGTCGATCACTTCGAGACGATCCGGCAGCGCAAGGATGGGACGCGGCTCAACATCTCGCTCACGATTTCGCCCATCCGCGACGCGCGTGGCGTGATCGTCGGCGCGTCGAAGATCGCGCGCGACATCACGGACAAGAAGCGGGCGGAGGCCGAGCGTATCCTGCTGCTCGAGGAGGCGCAGGCCGCCAATCGCGCCAAGGACGATTTCCTCGCGATGTTCGGTCACGAGCTGCGCAATCCGCTCGCCGCGGTCGCGAGCGCGGCCGAGGTTCTCGAGATCGTGCGGACGCTGGACGACATCAAGCGCCCCCGTGAGGTCATTCGCCGGCAGGTGCGCCACCTCAAGCGGCTCATCGACGATCTGCTCGACGCCGCCCGCATCCGGGCCGGCAAGATCGTGCTGGACCGGCGGTCCGTGAGCCTCGCGGAGGCGGTCGAGCAGGCGCTCACGGTCATACGCGCCAGCTCGCCGGGCGGCCGCCACGTGGTCGAGACGTACCTGGACGACGTCGGTGTCGACGCCGACCCCGTCCGCCTCGACCAGATCATCCTGAACCTCCTCACGAACGCGGTGAAGTACACCCCCGCGGGGCGCGGCATCCGCGTCCGCACGTACGCCGACAGCAACGACGGCGTGCTGCGCGTCGAGGACGACGGCGTCGGTATCTCGCGTGAGATGCTCGGGCGGATCTTCAACCTGTTCGTGCAGGGCGAGCACACGCTCGACCGCGCGCAGGGCGGACTGGGCATCGGCCTGACACTCGTGCGGACGCTCATCGATCTGCACGGCGGCAGCGTCAGCGCGGACAGCGCCGGGCCCGGGCTCGGCAGCGTGTTCACCGTCCGGCTGCCGCGCGCAGCGCTGCCCACCGCAGACGAGACGCCCGGTCCGCGACGCCACGCGATCCGCCGGCGCGTCCTGATCGTCGAGGACAACGACGACGCGCGCGAGATGCTGAAGCTGCTGCTCGAGCACGAGGGCCACGAGGTGTACGAGGCGATCGACGGCACCGAGGCCGTACGCGCGGCGCTGCGGCTACGCCCGGATCTCGCCCTCGTCGACGTCGGTCTGCCTATCCTGGACGGGTACGAGGTCGCCCGCTTCATCCGGCGCCAGGACTATCAGCCGCAACGGCTCGTAGCGCTGACAGGCTACGGGCAGCCGGTGGATCGCGAGCGGGCGCTCAGCGCGGGCTTCGACGACCACCTGGTCAAGCCCGTCGACCCGGATCGGCTCGCCGAGCTGCTTCAGCAGCTGCGCTGACGTGCCCCGCGCTCACCGGTCGAGCTCGACCAGGTATTCCTTGATGCGCGTGGCGTCGGGGGCGCCGGGCTTCAGCGCAAGATAGCGCTCGAATGCGGCGCGCGCCTTGGCGTTGTCCTTTTGCTGATAGTAGAGAAAGCCGAGCTGGCGGTGCGGCTCGGGCGCCGAGGGATCCAGGTCGACGGCCGTCTCGTACGAGGCGAGCGCGAGCCGCGCCTGCTCGTCCTTCGTGGCGATCTCGCGCGCCCGCTGCGCCTGCAGCCGGTGCAGATCGCCGTAGTAGGTATGGGCGAGCGGATCGTTCGGCGTGATCGCGAGCACTCGATCGAGCTGGCGCGCGGCCACTACGAACCGCCCGGCGCGGATGTCCTCGTACGCGTTGTCCCGCACGACCGATCGCATGCGGACCTGGAAGTCGTCGGTCTCGCGCAGGGTCTCGGACGCTGCCGCGGCGGCGGCGTAGCGGGTCTCGAGCAGCATCTCGGTGGTCTCGATGCGCTCGGTCAGCTTCGGGTAGCTGCCGAAGTAGAACGTCTCGAGCGAGCCGCGGTCCTTGGAGTCCGAGCGCAGCAACGCGAACGCCTTCGGCGCCTCCTTGGGGTCGTAGCCGGCGCGCACGAGATCGTGCATTCCGCCGTTGTCGGCATCGCGCTCGAGATCACGCCCATAGCCGTTGATGGCCGCCATGGTCGTCAGCGCCAGGCCCACGCCGAGGATCGCGTTCGCGGTTTGGCCGATGTCGGACGCCGCGGCCACCGTGTACATGGTCTGCTTGGTCGGTGCGTCGCGCTGGGACGCCAGCGCGTGTCGGTGCGTGACGTGCGTCATCTCATGGCCGATGATCATCGCGAGCTGCGACTCGTTGTCGAGCCGGCTCAAGAGACCGGTGTGCACGTAGATGTGACCGTTGGGCAGCGCGAAGGCGTTGAGCGTGGGGTCGCGAAGCACCGCGAACTTGAACCCCGGCCCGCCCGCGTCGCGCACCGCGTCCGGCGTGAGGCGATTACCGATCCTGGCCAGGTACTCCTCGAGCGTCGGGTCGTCGTAGGTCCTCGACTTCTTGAGGAGCGCCTCTTCTTCCTTGTCGGCCTTGGCCCACAGCGCGCGCTCGTCGGACTCGGGCTTGAACGGCTGACCGGCGGCGCCGATCGGCCCCACGTTGCGGCTTGCGCATGCCGGCACGAGCAGGCACACGATCACGAGCCAGGCGAGGCCCTGGCGCATCAGTTCCGCGAGCCGAGCTGCTGACGCACCCGTCGCAGCTGCTCGCGGAACGTGTCCGCATCGGCCGCGCCTGGGAAGCGCGTGAGATAGCGCTCCCATTCCGCGGCCCCCTCCCAGAGCCGGCCCAGGCGCACGAGCACCGTGCCGCGGTCACGCCGGTGCACGCCGGTGTCGGCGTCGAGCACGAGCAGCCGCTCGACGACGCCGAGGGCGCGTTCCCAGTCCTCGCGCTTGGCGTAGATGCCCTTGAGGTTGCGCAGCATGCGCACGACGATCTGATGCGCGCTGCACGCCGCCCAGTGAGCCTCCTCGAGCTTGACCGGCCGACCGACCGCACGCGCGGCGACCTCGCCCGCGCGCTCGGGCGTGAGCATCTCGCCCCCGTGGAACGGATCGAGGAAGACGCGCCGGCCTGACACCCGCGCGCCGACGATGAAGTGTCCGGGCAAGCCCACACCCTCGAGCTCCAGGCCCACGCGGCGGCCGATCTCCATCGTCAGCAGCGAAAGCGTGATCGGGATGCCGAGGCGGCGATCGAGCACGTCGTTGAGACACGAGTTGCGTGGATCGTAATACTCCTCGGCGTTGCCTCGGAAGCCTTGCTCGACGAAGAGAAAGTTGACGAGCCGGTCGAGCGCCGCCTGCGGTGCGCGCATGCCCGCCGCTTCCGAGCGGGCGGCCAGGGCGTCGAGCCGCGCGACCTCGGCCTCGACGTCGAGCTCGGGATACTCGATACGCGCGACCGCCAGCGCGGCGCGCGTGAGATCGACCCGTTGATCCGGCGTCCGTGCCAGCTCGCGAAAGACGTCGAGCGGATCCATCAGCATCCCGGCGCGTGATGGATCCCAGCCGTCGCGAGCGCCGTCTTCTGCAGCTCGTCGGCGAGCTCGAGTGTGCGGCGCGCGGCGCGCTGCGCGGCGGCCTGAGCCTCCGCGGTCGTCGCGAGACGGATCAGCGTGCGCCGACCGAGCTCGTGATGATGCCGCTCGTCGGGCTCGATCACGTCGCGATAGAGCGACGCCGTCTCTTTGTCGCCGACCCGCTCGCAGAATGCGATGAACTGGCGGTTCTTCACGATCGCGATGGCCTCGCGCGTGAACTGTCCGGCAGCGACGCGCTCGACGTTCTCCGTCAGCGTGTCGAGATAGCGGCTGAGCGGCCCGAGCCCACCCGCGAGCGGATCGAACGTCTCGACGTCAAAGCCCAGCCGGCCCAGGCGCGCCGCGATGAGCTCGTAGTGCTTGGCCTCGTCGGCGGCCTGACGCGCCAGCGCGAGCATCAGCTTCGTGTCGTGGCAGCTCGTCAGCCAGCGCGCGGCGATCAGCGTCGCTTCCGCCTCGTTGCGGAGCGCGACCTTCAGGAGATTGGGCACGTTGAGCGCGCCCTTGATCTCCGGAAGCAGCGTGGCATCCGGCTCGAGATCGTGCAGCCGCGCCTGGTTTTCGCGGTCGAGCGCCGCGACGAACTCCTCGGCGGTCACGCGAGCCCCTCGCGCAGGAGCGACGGCAGCTCGCGAGTGAGCGTCTCCTTGGTGACCACGCGGCCGCAGTGGGTGTGCCAGGGCTGCGTCTGGCTCGCGAGCGCATGCGTGGTGTACCCGAGCACGCCGGGCTTGCGCGGCGCGCGCGCGAGCGCGGCGAAGATCGCCGCGTAGTCGAATGCACCGGTCAGATCGAGCAACACCAGCCGGGCACCGTCACGCAGCGCGGCGTCGAGCTCTTCGGGTGAACGAGCGAACACGAGCGGAACACCGGCGAGGCGAGCCGTTTCGCGGATCCGAGCGACGAAGAAGAGGTCGGTGACGACGGCGATGACGCGCGCGGCCGCGGTGTGCGGCCCGGCGTACGCGGGGGTATTGCCCGGATTAGTCACTCTGCTCGCGGATGCCGAGCCAGTGGCGCTGCCACTCCGCGATGTGGCTCAACGTGCTCATGTCGCGCATCCGATCGAGATACACGATCCCCCGGAGGTGATCGGTCTCGTGCTGGATCACCCGCGCGAAGAAGTCCTTCGCGACGAGGTCCACCGGCCGCCCCTCGCGATCCAGACACTCCAGGCGCACGGCCGTGTACCGGGAAACGACGCCGCGCATGTCGGGAACCGACAGGCAGCCCTCCCAGCCGTCTTCCGTCGCGTCGGTCATCGGCGTGACGATGGGATTGATCACAACGGTCAGCGGGATCTCGGGCGCGTCCGGATAGCGCGGGTTCTTCGCGACCTCGATGACCGCGATCTGACGGGGCATGTGGACCTGGTTGGCCGCCAGACCTGCACCATCGTACTCACGCATCGTCTCGATCATGTCGTCGATGAGCCGTTGGACCGAGGCCGATTGGATGTCGGCGGGCGCAACCGCCTCGGCCGGCTGCCGCAGCACCGGATGTCCGAGACGCGCGACCTTGAGAATCGCCATAACGCGCAAAATGCTACACCCGGCGCCATGCGGCACCAAATGTCTGACCGTCGGCGAGGCGGTCGCTGTCGCCTAACATCGCGTTTTTAAGTTGCTTGCGCGGTGACGGCCCCAGGCTATACTGCCCGCCAATGACGACCGGGCCGCTGGCTCAGCGAGCCAGCACAGCCGTTGACAACCCTCGTGTCGGCCCTCGGGCGGCGCACCGCGCGTGCCGCGACCGAGTGCCCCGAAAGTGTGTCGTGTCGCGACAACCGGATCAATAGGAGACCACCATGCCCGCAGCGAAGGTGTCACCCCGAGAACTGCGCCGCGTCGTGATCGCCGCAGCCGTCGGCAACATCATCGAATGGTACGACTTCTACATCTTCGGCAGTCTGGCCTCGATCCTGGCCGTGAAGTTCTTCGAGAAGGGCCACCCGGTGGCCGCCTTCCTCAGCACCGTCGCGATCTTCTCGGTCGGCTTCCTCATCCGGCCACTGGGGGCGTTCTTCTTCGGCTGGCTCGGCGACAAGACCGGTCGCAAGTACACCTTCATCGTCACGCTGACCGGGATGGGAGTGGCCACCGCCCTCATCGGCTTCGTTCCCTCCTACCAGACGATCGGCCTGGCCGCGGCCTTCATTCTCTTCGCCCTTCGCTTGATCCAGGGTCTATGTCTCGGCGGCGAGTACGGCGGCGCGATCACCTACGTCGCCGAGCACATCGAAGACGAGCATCGTGGCTATTACACGGGCTGGCTGCAGACCTCGCCGACGCTCGGCATCGTCGTGTCGCTTGCGACGATCATCGGCATTCGCACCTGGCTCGGCCTCGAGGCGTTCAACGATTGGGGCTGGCGGCTGCCGTTCATCATCTCGCTGCTCCTCGTCGCGATCGCCATCTGGATCCGGCTCTCGCTCGGCGAGACGCCGATCTTCCAGGAGATGAAGGCCAGGGGGCGGACCACGACCAACCCGTGGCGCGAAGCCTTCATGAGCGCGAACTTCAAGTACGTGGTCATCGCCAGCGTGGTCGTCCTCGGACAGGGTTGCGTCTGGTACAGCGGTCAGTTCTGGGCGCTCTATTTCCTCCAGACAGTCAAGAAACTCGACGTGCTGACCTCGAGCTGGATTGTCGGCATCGCGCTGCTGATCGCGACGCCGACGCTGATTTTCTGGGGCTGGCTCTCGGACAAGATCGGCCGCAAGCCGATCATCCTCGGCGGCATGGCGCTGGCCTCGCTGACGTACTACCCGCTCTACACCGCGCTCGGCAACTACGCCACCCCCGGCGCCGTGAACTTCTGGATGGCCGTACTCATCGTCGCGATCCTCGTCAACTACGTGGGCATGACGTACGGGCCGATCGGCGCCTTCCTGGCCGAATTCTTCCCCGGGCGGATCCGATACACCTCGGTCTCCGTGCCCTACCACATCGGCAACGGCTGGGGCGGAGGGCTGGTGCCGATCGTGACGACGTCGATGTACCTCTCAACGGGCAGCGTCGGCTACGCGCTGATCTACCCGATCGTCGTGCCGGCGGTGATGTTCTTGATCGCGATCTTCGTCATGCCGGAGACGCGCAAGCACAGCATCTGGGAAGAGGGGGCCATCGAAGCCACGCGCGCGCGCGCGCGCGTGCGAGTGTAAGGCATCGGCCGGGGGGGTGACGCCGCGACGCACACCCTCGGCCAGTGCTCGGCATCGGCGTCACAGTGTGCCGAGAAAGCGCGAGGCGTTCGCGCCGTCGAGAATGGCGGCCCTCGCGGCCGGGGGTAGTTCAGCCGTCTCGACGGCGCGCACAGGCTCGTCGGCGCCCATGTCGAACGGATAGTCGCTGCCGATCAGCACGCGATCGGCGCCGAGCGCGTCGACGATGAACCGCAGATTCGGCGCGCCCAGCGTGAGTGAGTCGACCCAGATCTGTCGCGCGTAGTGGCGTGGCTCGTGAGGGATGGCCGCCTGTCCCTCGGGGCGCACGGTCCAGCCGTGGTTCAAGCGCGCGAGGATGAACGGAAACGCGCCGCCGCCATGGGCGAAGCAGATCCGCAGTCGCGGTAACCGCTCGAGCACGCCGCCCAGGATCAGCGTGGAGATGGCCAGTGCCGTCTCGAGCGGATTGCCGACGATCAGCGGGAAGTAGTACCGCTTCATCCGCTCCATCCCGATCTGGGGCGCGGCCGGGTGCACGAACACCGCCACGTCGAGATCGACGCACGCGGCGAAGAACTCGCCCAGCGCTGGATCGTCGAGATCGCGGCCACCCGGGCACGTGCCGATCTCCACCGCCCGCAAGCCGAGCTGCTCGCGCGCATACCGGAGCTCGGCGATGGCCAGCGCGGGCTGCTGCAGCGGTACCGTCGCCATGCCGACGAACCGGGTGGGATGCCGCGCGACGACGTCCGCGACGTTGCCGTTCTGCATGCGCGCAAACGCCTGTGCGGCGGTGGCATCCGCCCAGTAACACAACATCACCGGCGGCGGCGACAGCGCCTGCACGTCAACACGCATGCGCGCCATGTCGTGGAGCCGACGCGTCGGATTCCACGACCGCTCGTCGATGTCGCGGAAGAACTGCGAGCCGGTGAAGATCGTCGCGCGGCAGCCTTCGCGCGGCTCGAGCCGCGGCCAGTGGCCGCCGCCGTAGCGCGAAGCCCAGTCGTCCCAGCGATCCGGGATGATGTGAGTGTGGACGTCGACGCGCACGTCAGGACGCGCAGCGACGACGAACGAAAACGTCGGCGAGATGAATCGCGACGCAAAAGCGCGACGGCTCCGGGGGACAGGACCGAAGCCGCCGCGCTTTGCCGGGGCGGTCGCTACTTACGCTGACCGCCCTCGTGCGGCGCACCCTGCTCCTGACCGCCAGCCTGGTTGCCCGCCTGACGGCCGCCCTGCTGCTGACCGCCCTGCTTCTGGCCACCCTGCTGCTGGCCATGCTGACCGCCGTGCTGCTGCTGACCACCCTGCTGCTGCTGGCCGCCCTGCGTCTGCTGGCCCTGCTCCTTGTCGAGCTGAACCGGCTGGCCGCTCTCGGCGTCCTTATTCGGCTGTTTGTTGTCGGCCATGTCGATGCTCTCCCTTCCCTACGCCCGCCGCGTATGGCGGCGAACGCTCTGCCTCTGAAGGGAGCAAGGGATATACCACCCACCGTGCTTACCGTCGGGCGCGGCGATTGGCGAGCACGATCGCGGCGTTGCGCGCCAGCCCGTCGCGTCGCGCCCGCTTGAGCGGCGAGCCGCGCAATCGCTCGCGAAACTCGGCGTCGCTCATCGTCACGAGCTCCTCGGCACGCGGCGGTATGGGCACCGCTGTCGGCGGCGCGGGCGGCACGCGGCGATTCCACGGGCACACTTCCTGGCAAACGTCGCAGCCGAAGAGCCAGTCGCCGATGGCGGCATGGAACTCGTCAGGGATCGGTCCGCGATGCTCGATCGTGAGATACGCGATGCAGCGCCGCGCGTCGAGCGCGTACGGTGCGTCAAACGCCTTGGTGGGACACGCGTCGAGACATGCGGTGCAGGTCCCGCAGCGATCGGGCAACGCGGCGTCGACGGCAAGCGCGGCCGTCGTCAGCACGATGCCGATGAAGAAGTACGAGCCGAGGTCAGGTGCAAGCAGGTTCGTGTTCTTGCCGATCCACCCCAGACCGGCTGCGGCCGCGAGATCGCGCTCGAGCACCGCGCTCGTGTCGACCGAGGCGCGGCTCTCCGCCCCCGCCGCCTCGCTGACGTAATCGCGCAGCGCGTGCAGCCGCGGACGCATCGTGTCGTGGTAGTCCGGGCGGCGGGCATACCGCGCGACGCCACGCCACTCGGGCGTGTCGTCGCAGGCATAGCTGACCGCCACCGCGATGACGGAGCGGCAGCCGGGGAGCAGGCGCGCCGGCTCGACACGAGCGGCGCGCGTCTCCGCGAGATACTGCATGGTCCCGGCGCGTCCCTCGTCGAGCCACCGCTCGAACGCGGGCGCGTGCAGCGGTGCTGCGGCAGGCCCGATCGCCACGCGGTCGAAGCCGAGCTCCCGCGCGCGTGCCTTCACCGCCTGGGTGAGCGCGAGCTCGGTGAGCGTCATGCCTTGCGTGCCTTGACGTGCAGATGCGCGCGCGTGAGCGTGCGGCCACCGTCCTCGAGAAACTTGATGTACCGGAACCAGCGCCCGTCCGCGCGCCAGCGCTCCGCCAGACCGATCGCCGAAGCGAGCGCTTCCTCGACAGAGCCGAACTCGCGCACGTCGCGCTCGACCGAGAGGTGCTCGATCGCGAAGCCCGCCACCGTCAGTACGGACGCCGCCTCGTCCTCCGTCCAGGCGAACCGTGAGCGCCGTCCGGTCTCCCGCCACTGATCGGCGTGGAACGCGACGAACGCAAAGGGCGCGCCGCGTGAGAGCGCGCGGCCCGCACGCTCCGCGATGGCGCTCGACATGCAGAGATGCGCGACGACCGCGTCGGGGGCGAACACGGTGTACTCGGCCGCCTCGGCATCCACGGGGACGAACTCCACGTTCGTGTGCCCAGCCGCCTCCGCCGCGTGCCGCGCGTCGGCGAGCGCGGGCTCATCGCGGTCGATACCGATGACGCGCGCGCAGCGCGGTGCGATCAGCAGCGCGAGCCGCCCGTGCCCCGTGCCAACGTCGAGCACCGTGCGATTCGCGAACGGCTCGTTCTCGAGCAGCGTGAGGAATGCGGGGCTGATGCCCCCGCGCCCGACGGTCGGGCGCTCATCCCGTGACGGCGCCATCTGACGCCGACGACACCAGGCGCGCGTATTTCGCCATGACGCCCCACGTATACCGCGGCTTCGGCTTCTTCACGGCCTTCAGGCGTTTTCGCAGCTCCGCCGGCGACAGCTCCACGTCGAGGCGGCGCTTCTTGATGTCGATCGTGATCGTGTCGCCCGTCTTCAGCGCCGCGATCGGACCGCCGTCGGCGGCCTCCGGCGCAATGTGTCCGATCATGAACCCGTGCGTCGCGCCCGAGAACCGACCGTCCGTCATCAGCGCAACCTTGTCGCCGAGACCGGCGCCCTGGATCGCGCCGGTCACGTGGAGCATCTCGCGCATCCCCGGACCGCCCTTCGGCCCCTCCCAACGAATCACGATCACGTCGTTCGCGCGGATTTTTCCGGCCTTCACCGCGGCGAAGCAGTCCTCTTCGCGATCGAAGACGCGCGCGGGCCCGCGATGCACATCCCTCTTTTGACCCGACACCTTCGCCACGCAGCCGTCGGGCGCGAGGTTACCGCGCAGGATCACCATGCCGCCCTCCGGCTTGATCGGATCGTTCAGCGCGTGGATGACCTTCTGCCCGGGCGTCTCGCGCGCGGCGCGCGCCTCCTCGCCGATCGTCCGCCCCGTGACCGTGAGCTCTTTTTCGTGCAGCCGTCCGGCGTCGAGCAGACGCTTCGCCACGACCGCCATGCCGCCCGCCTCGTGCATCTCGGGCGCGGTGAAGCTGCCCCACGGTTTCATGTCGGCCAGCAGCGGCGTCTTGCGCGAGATTCGATCGAACTCGTCGATCGTGAGCTTCACGCCGGCTTCCTTGGCCACGGCGAGGAGGTGCAGCACGGCGTTCGTCGAACCGCCGGTGGCCATCACACCCGCGATCGCGTTGTAAAGCGCGTTCTTCGTGATGATCTGCCGCGGCGTGACGCCCTTGCGCAGCAGATCCATCGCGAGCCGCCCGGTCTGGTACGCGATCTCTTCCTTGTGCGGGTGGGGCGCCGGCACGTCGTTGAACCCCATCGGCGACACGCCGAGCATGGCGAAGGCCGTCGCCATCGTGTTCGCGGTGAACTGTCCGCCGCAGGCGCCCTCACCCGGACACGCGGCGCACTCGACGGCGTGGAGCTCCTTGTCGTCGATGCGGCCGGCGTTGCGGGCGCCGATCGCCTCGAAAATATCCTGGACTGTCATCCGCTTGCCCTTGTACTCGCCGTACATGATCGAGCCGCCGTAGAGCATGACCGACGGCAGGTTCAGCCGCGCCATCGCCATCACCATCGCCGGGATGGTCTTGTCGCAGCCGGACAGCGTGACCAGCCCGTCGAGCAGGTGACCGCGCGCGACGAGCTCGACCGAATCCGCGATCCAGTCGCGGCTGATCAGCGACGCCTTCATGCCCTCGGTTCCCATGGCGATCCCGTCGGTCACCGAGATCGTATTGAACTCGATCGGCGTGCCGCCGTTGGCGCGGACGCCCTCGGCGACTTTCTGGGCCAGCTTGCGATGGTTCGCGTTGCATGGCGTCAGCTCGATCCAGCAGTGCGCGATGCCGACGAGCGGGCGCGACAGGTCTTCGTCGGTGAAGCCGACGGCGCGGAAGTACGAGCGCGCGGCGGCGCGATCGGCGCCGTCGAGGAGCGCGCGGCTCTTGTGGCGTGAGTCGAACGTCATGGTGGTCCTCCGATGAGTCGCGAGTGTACCGCTACGCCGGGCGCTTCGCGACGAGGAAGGTGAACTTGCCGTGCTGGACGATCTCGCCGCGCTGGTTGATGACCTGGCGCTCTTCGATGATCACGCCGCCCTCCTTCATCGAGCGCTTCAGCGTGGTCTTCGAGCGGCTGTGGATCGTGTCGCCGACGTGCAACGGCGAGTCGACGGCCCATTCGAACCCCATGAACGCCAGCACCGCGAGCGGCGGCTGCGGTACCCGCCAGCCAAGCCCGGTGGTCAGGCACAGCGGAAGCAGGTCGGGGACGAGCCCGTGCTCGCGCGCCGCGTCGCCGGTGACGCCGGCATAGAGCGCGACGTGAGCCTCGGTGACGGTCATGGCGGGGGTCTCGAGCACGCCGTGCAGCACGACGTCCTCGAAGTAAAACCGCGGCGCCGCGACGCTCAGCGCCGGCGCTCCACGATCAGGTCGGTCTCGCCCTCCTGCACGACCTCACCGCGCTGGTTCACGACCGTACGCTCGACCGTGATGAGGCCGCGGTCGGGCTTGCTCGTGTCCTTCTTCGCGGCAACTTTCGCGCGGAGGCGAATCGTGTCGCCAATCTTGATCGGCCCCTTGAACTTCCAGCGCAGGCCGACGAAGGCGAGCGTCGCGTACGCCTGCGTGGCACGCGTGAACAGCCCGGCCTGGATCGCGAGGCCCAGCAGCCCGTGCGCGATCCGTTCGCCGAAGATGGACTGCTTCATGAACTCGGCGTCGGTGTGCAGGACGTTGTAGTCGCCCGACAGACCCGCGAACATGACGATGTCGGCCTCGGTCACCGTGCGGCCCGGCGACTCGTACTCCTCCCCCACCTGGATGTCGTCGAAGAACCGGCGCGTGTCGGCCATGGCGGCCTTACTTTATCGCGCCGACCGTGAATCCCGCGATAAACCTGTCGAGGAAGAAGTTGTAGACGATCGCGATCGGCACGCTGGTGATCAGGCAGGCCGCCATCAGCGAGCCCCAGTAATATACGTCGCCGCGCACCAGGGCGACCGGGACGCCGACGCTCACCGTCATGCGCTCGACCGACGAGATGAACGTGAGGCTGTAGACGAACTCCTGGATGACGAGCGTGAGGGCGAAGATCACGACGGTCAGCAGGCCGGGCACGGACAGCGGCAACACCATTCGCCAGATGGCGCCCACGCGGCTGCAGCCATCCACCATCGCCGACTCCTCGACTTCCTTCGGCAGAGATTTGAAGAAGCCCATCAGCAGCCACGTGCAGAACGGCACCGTGAACGTCGGGTAGATCAGCACGAGCGACGCCAGCTGGTTCTGCAGCTTCAGCAGCGACACCAGCCGCGAGAACGGGATGAACAAGAGCGTGGACGGCACGAGATACGTGAGAAAGATGCCGATGCTAAGTCGCTCGCCCCAGCGTCCGGTGAGGCGCGCCAGGCTGTAGCCGGCCGGCACGGCCAACACGAGCGTGATGGCCACGACCAGGGCGCCCACCACGAACGTGTTGCGCAGCCACGTCAGATACAGTGTTTGTCCGAACAGGATGCGCAGGTGGTCGAGCGTGGGGGCCATGTTGAAGATGAAGGGATTGTGGGCGGTATTCGTGGCTCCCACATACAGGTCGGCGTTCTGCTTGAACGACGTGACGACCATCCAGTAGAAGGGAAAGATCGCGAACGCGATGAAGAACAGGATCGTGGCGCGGTGCACGACCACGCCGAGGACCCGCTGCATCGGCGGGCGCGCCGTGGCCATCACACCACCTCCGCGCGTCGCGAGGTGCGCAGCATGAGCACGGCCAGGACGACCAGCACCGGTACGAGGAAGATCGCCACCGAGGCGCCGCGCCCGACGTCGCCGCCGAGCACGCCGTCCTGGAACGCCAGGCTCGCGAGCACGTGCGTCGAGTTGTACGGGCCGCCGCGCGTCAGGAGATACACCACGCTCATGTCGGTGAACGTGAACACCACGCCGAACAGCACGGCCACGGTGAGGATCGGCTTCATCATCGGAATTTCGACTCGGAAGATGCGCGACCACAGCCCGGCGCCGTCGATGGCGGCGGCCTCACGAACCTCCTTGGGAATCGAGGTGAGGCCCGCGAGCAGAATGACCGTCGAGAACGGCAGCATCCGCCAGACGTGAATCGTGATGATCGCGACCATGCCGAGCGTCGTGTCGCCGAGCCAGTAGTACCACTGCCCCGGGCCGAACCAGCCGACCAGCTTGAGCACCCAGTTGATGACGCTGAACGTGGAATCGAAGATCCACAGCCAGCCGAGCGTCGCGAGCGAGATCGGCGCGGCCCACGGCATCAGGATGAGGAACCGGCTGATCGCCTTGCCGAAGAAGGGCTTCATCAGCGCCCGGGCGAGCACGTTGCCGAGCACGATGACCGCCACCTGCGACACGAACGTGAAGATGAACGTGTTGCGCAGGGCCCGCCTGAACACGGGGCTGGCGACGACGTTCTTGAAGTTCTGCAGCCCCACGAACGAAAAGTCGAGGCTGCCTGCCGACGAGTTGGTGAGGCTCAGGAACAGCGCGAGCAGGAACGGAATGGCGACCAGCAGCGCAATGTAGATCAGCGCGGGCGCGAGCATGACGACACCGAGCCGGCGATCGGCTCGGCGTATCGTCTGGCCCGCAGACAACACCGGCGCGGCGGCGACGGTCGTGGTGCTGTTCATCGCTCGTCTCCGCCGCGCCGGATGAGGTTACTTGTCCTTGCCGCCGCCGGCCACCATCTTCTTCTGACGCCACTTGTCGAAGATCTGCTTGGCGCGCGTGGAGGCTTCCTGCATGGCGTCTTTCGGCGACAGCGCTCCTGTCGCCGCCTTCGCGAACATATCCGTGATGACGTACGTGTCGAAGATCTCCCCCTCGGCCGGGTTGGCGAAGCCGGGATAGCCGAGGTTCGTCGACCACGGCAGCGCCTTCGCGAGCAGCGCGAGCTTGTCCGGGGGATTCGAGCCGAACGGGTCCTTGTTGCACTGCGCGGCGATCCAGGCGCCGCCGGATTCGGGCCGCTTGTTGACCGGCGTGTTCGGCTCCGCCGCGGCGCCATAGAACGACGGGAAGTTGTAGAGCTTGCTGGCCAGCATGGAATCGCGTGACGCATCGACGAGCGCCACGAGGAACTCCTTGGCGACGTCCTGGCTCTTCGAGAACTTCCACACGACGTAGCCGCTCATGACGTGCTCGGACGCGAGCTGGGTGCCGCTCGGGCCCTTGAGCGCGGGCACGAAGAAGTAGTTCGGGATGACCGGCAGCTTGTTGTCCTGCGCCGTCCGGTACGCGGAGATCGAGTTCAGGATGTACGCGGTCTCCTGCGCGTTGAACGCCTGGTTGTTGGAGGCGGCGTTCCACGACAACACGGCCTGCGTCATGCCGACGGAGTAGAGCTTCTTGGCGTACTCGAGCGCCTTCAGCGTCTCGGGCGAGTTCAGGACGACATTACTGTCCTTGTCCTGAATCGATCCGCCGTGGCACCAGAGGATGTTGCGCACGGCCATGTTCGAGTCGATGTCCTGACTGAGACCGACGCCGATCGGGATCTGCATCTGCGGGGCGACTTTCTTGATCTCCGGCGCCGCCTTCACGAGATCGTCGTAGGTCGCGGGGCCGTTCTCCATCCCGATCTTCGACCACACTTCCTTGTGATAGTTGCCGGGATCCGGCACCCACATGTCGGACAACGCGTACTGCTTCTTCGTGAACGGGTTGTACGTCGATCGGTGCGCGAGCTCGACCTGCTTGCCGTGCTTTTTCTCGAGCGTGCTCACGACGTCACTCAGGTCGATGACATGTTCTTCGAACGCGGAGGCGAGACCGATGAACATGTGCACGTCGTGGCCAGACTGCGCGGCCACCTCGGCCGTTGCGCGCGGCACGACGTCGGCGAAGCCGACGTGATCCACGGTGACGTTGACGCCGCGCTTGCTGCCCCACTCTTTCGCCCACGGATCGAACCATTTGTCGTAGGCGGGGACGAAGTGGCTCCACTGCAAGACCTTCAGCGTGGTATCCGCTCTCGCGTCGCGGACGAGAATTGTTGGACCGGCCGCCGCGGCAACGGTGCCCGCGGCAACGAGCTTGCTCCCCCGCACGATGAACTGCCGACGGGTCTGCATCGCTGCCCTCCTCGTTGAAGGTAGGACCATGTCCGGCTCGGAGCGCACCGAAAAGTCGAATCGAATTGGTCGCAGGATATCACGGCGGTGACGCGCGGCCGCGCTACTGTAACCGCGCTACTGAGCAGTGCTGCCGAGCGGCTCTATCCCTTCACCGAACCCGCGGTCAGGCCTGCGACGTAGTACTTCACGAAGAAGGAGTAGACGAGCACCACCGGAAGCGAGCCCAGAAACGCGGCAGCCATCAGCTGTCCCCAATAGAACGCGTCGCCGCGAATCAGCTCGCCGGTCACGCCGACCGGCACGGTGCGGATGCTGGAGGTGTTGAGGAAGAGCAGCGCATAGAGGAACTCGTTTTGCGAAAGCGTGAACGCGAAGATGCCAGCCGAGAGAAATCCCGGCGTGCACAGGGGCAGGATCACGCGCGTCATCGCGCGCCAGCGGCTGGCGCCGTCGATGAGCGCGGCTTCCTCGAGCTCCTTGGGAACCGTTTTGAAGTAGCCGATCAACAGCCACGCGGAGAAGGGCACGAGCAGCGTCGGGTAGGTCAGCATCACCGCGCTCAGGCTGTCGCCCAGTCGCATGCGGTTGATGAGGTCCGCCATCGGCACGAACAACAGCGTCTGTGGCACCAGGTACGCCACGCCGACGCTCAGTGCGAGGAGACCCGACGCGGGAAACCGCATCCGCGCCAGCGGGTACGCGAGCATCACACCGAACAGCAGCGAGATCAGCGTCGCCACGACCGCGACGAGCATCGTGTTGCCGATCCAGATGAGGAAGTTGCTCTCCTTGAGCAGCCCGATGTAGTGGACCAGCGACGGGTGCCGGATCCACAACGGATTGGCGGTCGGATCGTACAGCTCGGCGTTGGCCTTGAGCGACGTCGCGGCCATCCACGCGAACGGAAAGAGGGCGAACACGAACAGGAACGCCAGCGGAAGCCAGAGCCCGAAGAGCCGTCGCGACCAGGTCAGCTCGCCGACCATCTCAGTCCCGCCGCACGTACGAGCTCATCAGCATGAGGACCACGCCGAGCACCGGCACCATGGCCAGCGCGGCGGCCGAGCCCAGTCCGAGCTGACCGCTCGTCACGCTGATCACGTAGGCGTACGTCGCCATGAGATGGGTCGAGTTGGCCGGCCCGCCGCCGGTCAGGACGTACACCAGTTGGAAGTCGAAGAACGTGAAGATGATCGAGAACACCGTGACGATGAAGATCACCGGCATGAGGAGCGGCAGCGTCACGTGACGGAAGCGCGCCCACGTGCCCGCGCCGTCGATGGTCGCGCTCTCCATCAGCTCGGCGGGGACGGTCTGCAATCCGGCGAGGATCGTGATGCCGAAGAACGGCAGGCCGCGCCAGGTGTTGACGAGGATGACCGAGACCATGGCGAGCGTGGGGTTGCCCAGCCACGACGGTCCCTGCTTCATGAGCCCGGAGAACACGAGCCCGCGGTTGAACAGGCCCATGCCCGGATCGAAGATCCACTGCCAGGCCACCGTGCTGAGCACCGTGGGGACGATGAACGGCAGCAGCAGGAGCGAGCGAGCCAGCCCCTTGAACCGGAAGTTCTGGTGCATCACGAGCGCCATGGCCAGCCCGCCCGCGAGCTTCAGCACCGTGGCCGCGCCGGTGAAGCGGAAGGTGTTCCACGCCGCCTGCCAGAAAATGGGGTCGTTCCAGAGGTTGACGAAGTTGCCGAGGCCCACGAACCGGGGCGCCTGCGCGACCTGGCGGCTGACGAAGCTCAGGTACACGCCGTAGCAGAACGGATAGCCGAGGAACAAAATGAGGAACAGCAACGGCGGCGTGAGCATCATCCAGCTGAACACCGCCTCGCGCTCCAGCCACTCGCGCGGCCGGAACGCGCGCTGTCGCGGCACGACTTGCGGTGCAGATCGTGCCGCTTCGAGTGCGGGGTTCACGCTCACGCCGTCAGTCTCCGTTTATCCGTAGATCTGCTTGAGCCCCGTCACGGCGTCCGCGATGACCTGCTTCGTGGAGGCGCCGGTGCACGCCTTCGCGAACATATCGATGACGATCCACTTGTTGACGACCTCACCGGCCTTGCGGTCCGCGGGCGCCGGCCAGGACACCAGCTTACCGGTCTCCAGCACCTTGAGATCCGGCTTGAACCGCGGCTCCTTGTTCCATTCCTCGTCCTTGTCGTACGCGTGGAGGAATGGCGCGTGGTACATCTGCGCGGACCGATACCACGGCCCCACCTGCTTGGGATCCATCAGCCATTTCAGGAACTGCTTGGTCGCCGCCGGGTCCGGCGTATGCGCGAAGATCCCGTGCGTGACGGGCACCAGGCTGTGGAAGCGGCCCTTCGGCCCCTTGGGATTGAGCGCCTGGTCGATCACCTTTCCCATCTCCGGCAGATCGCGCTTGGCGGAGATGAGGATGCTCATGGCGTTGTTGGTGCACGAGATCTGGCTCGTCAGGAACGCCTTGTTGTTGGCGGGGTCGAGCCAGCCGATGCAGTCGTCGAGGCAGGTGTCCTTGTAGAGCTTCCGCACGAAGTCGACGGCCTTCGCCGTCTCCGCGGAATCGATGTTGATCGTCTTGCCGTCCTTGGCGACGACCTGCGCGCCGAATCCCCAGAGCAGCGGCAACAGCCACGAGTTGTTGTCGGCGTAGCCATGCCCCATCGACATGCCGTACGGGTGGCCCGCCTTCTTCAGCTTGACGCCGACGTCGTAGAACTCTTCCCACGTGTCGGGAAACGTCGTGGCGCCGATC
>JBKOUQ010000094.1:0-59483 GCA_046723475.1 Candidatus Methylomirabilota bacterium | reverse complement strand
CGCCAGCGCTGGTGCCGCGGGCGCTGGTGCTGCGGCGGGCGGCGGCAGCGGCACGGCATCGGGCGGAGGAGACGGATCCTCTCCGAGCTTCACCGTGCGGCGCGGGCCCGCGCCCACGCCCGAGATGGCTCTCGAGCGAGCGCGGCAGGATTACACGCGTGGTAACTACCGCGCTGCGCTCGCGGACGCCGAAGCGGTCGTGCGATCCAGCGCGTCGGCACCCTTGCGCGCCCCCGCGCTCGTGATCGCCGGCGACTCGGCGTTCGTGCTCGGCGATTACATGCGCGCTTCTGCAAATTACACCGCGTTCCTATCCAGCTATCGCACGCTGCCCGACGCGCCGCGCGTGGCGATGGCACGCGGTTGGGCGAAGCTGCGCCAGGGCGACGTCGAGCACGCCCGGTCGACGTGGTCAGCCTTCGCGGATGAATTCCCCGGCGACACGCGTGCGCCACTCGCGCTCATCCTCTCGGCCAGCGCCGCGAGCGCGGCCGGCGATCCCGCGGCGGCTCAGGCGGCCCTCGATCGCCTCGTTGGCTCGTACCCAGCGAGTCCCTATGTCGGGGTCGCGAAACTCCAGCGGTCGCTGCTGGCGCTCGACCGCGGAGACGAAAACGCGGTGGTGCGTGACCTCGGTGACGTCATCCGCACACACGGCAGCGCGGCCGTGCGCGACCACCTGGCGATCGTGTCGGCACTCGCGACACCGGGAGCGGAGCTCGGGCTGCAGCCGCCCTCTCCGTCCGCGCCCGCACGCGAGACCGTCGAGCGCTTCGCCGACGCCGTGATCGCCATGCGGCCGCCGAAGACGACGGCCGCGCCGTCGCAGACGGCGACCGCCCGAGTCCTGCACGGCGCCATCCTGGTCGCGGCGAAAGAGCGCGGCTGGGCGAACGCGTTCGTCGACTCGCTCGCCAATCGTCTCTTCGACGAGTTTCCGTCGTACACGGCAGGCCCCACGCTGCTGGCGCGCGTGGCGTCCGCGGCGGCCACGGCGGGAAACTCACCGATGGCCATGCGCGATTATGAGAAGGCCGTCGCGCGGTACGGCGACGCGCCCGAGGCCACATACGCTCGGCTCGAGCTCGCCGAGGCGCTCGTGCACGCCGGCGCGCTGCCGCAGGCGCGCGAGCAGCTGCGCCGTGCCGCGGTCGGTGGCGACCGATCGGGGCACGCGTGGCTCCGGCTGGCCGAGGTGAGCCAGATGATGGGCGATCGGCGCGAGGCGCTCGCCGCGTACGAGCGCGTTCCGAGTACGCTGCCGCGCACACCCGAGAGCCTGATGGCGCACGCGCGACTGCTGCAGGAGTCCGGACAAGCGGCGAGCGCGCGTCCGTTGCTGCAAACGGTGGTGCGGACGTCGAAGGGCGCGACCACGAGCGAAGCCGCGTACGACCTCGGACGCCTGGCGCGCGAGCGCGGTCAACAGGCGGAAGCGCTCGAGTGGTTCACGACCGCGGCCAATGCGGCGCCGGACTCACGTTGGGGCCGCCTCGCGATGCTCGACACGGGCGACGCGCTCGCGGCGCTCGGTCGGCGATCCGACGCCGTTGCCGCCTACACGAAGCTGCTGGCCGCGGTCCCCGTCGATGCGTGGGGCGGTGCCACCGCGCACACCGCCGAGCGCGAGCTGGCCGGCGAGGCGGCGTATCGCGGCGGCGAGCTGCTGCGTAGCGCGGGCCGGCATGGCGAAGCGCTCAACATGTTCATGACCTCGGCGTTCTTCACCAAAGGTTCGCCGACCGAGGGCCGCGCCCTCGCGGGTGCCGTGCGGTGCTTCATCGCGACCGGCGATCGCACCGCCGCTGAAGCGCTCTACCGTGAGCTGCAGGCCACCGGCGCGCAGGAAGCCGTGGTGGCCGAGGCGCGCCGGGCGCTCGACGCGGCCGCGGCGCCGTCCGCGCTTCCGCGCGGCACGCGCTAGAACGGACAGTTGCCGGGCGCCGGCGTGTCGATTCGCCTGTCGGCGTCGGCGGGAAGCAGCTGGACCGCGACCGTGCTCGCCTCGACGTTCGGATCTTCGTTTCTCAGCAGGTGAACATGATCGCCGCCCGGATCGACAAAGCCCGTCCCGTGGGGGTAGACCTGCGGGGTGCAGCTAGGATCGTCGCCCTCGTACGCCGTGATAGTCCCTGCGGTGACCAGGATCAGGCTCGGACCCGGATGCGTATGCCAGCCGCTGTGTCCTCCGCCTGCCGCAAAGAGGTTCGACTGTACGTACACGTCGGAGAGGCCGTGTGTCCGCACCATCGCCTGCCAGACATTCGCGGGGTGGGGGACGTTGTGAAGGTCAATTTCGTCGAACCGAGCCATTCCGACCTTCGTACCCGTGAAGCCGGAGCTCGGCGTGGCTCGCAAGGCGGTGGCGCACGCCAGCGTGGCGACGATTGCGGCGAGCACGATCCACGTCAGACTAGCTTTCATGTCACCCTCCATGCCGCAGTTCGGCTTGACGCGAAAAATCAGCGGGACTAGCCTCGCCGGCAAACGTAGTAATGAGCTCGGTCGCCGACAATTCCTCTAAACAGAGGACCCGGGGATATGGGCAGATCCGACGTGTTGCGGGTGGAGGACGTCCGCGATGCCTATCGATTGATCGGCGAATGCCGTGACCTGGGAAACGATCCCGCGCTCTGGCATTTGCGGATGCTCGACGGCGTCTATCGGCTCATAGGGGGCCGAGCGGTGAAGGCGTCTTTATCGGTCAGCCGATCTCCGCCTTCGATGCGGGCCTCGACGCGCGTACGCGTAACCTGTATGTCGCCTACCGCCGCGAGCTCGGGCCCTCGAAAAATCCGATCTGGCGTGCGTTGCTGAATGTCGCCGGCCAAGTCGTCACCCGAACCCGGCCGTCAGCTCGTCTCCGACACGGAGTGGTATCGCTCGGTTGTGTTCAACAACTATCGTCGGCCCGGCGACATCGACCATCAGCTCACGTCGTTCTATCGGACGTCGGATGATGGCGCGATCAGCGTGATCACCGTGCTGCGGGCCGTCGGCGATCGCGACTTCTCCGCGCGCGAACAACGACTGCTGAGCTTCTTCCATGCGGAGCTCGGTCCGTTGATCGGCCGAGCACTCGTCAGCGCAAACGAGCCCAGTCCCGTGAAGCTCTCACCGCGACTACGGCAGACGCTCGCGTGCCTGCTCGAGGGCGACAGCGAAAAGCAGGTGGCGCATCGGCTCGGCCTGAGCCACGCCACGACCCACCAGTACGTGACGGAGCTCTATCGTCATTTCGGCGTCGGGAGCCGAGCCCAGTTGATGACCTACGTCATGAAGCGAATCGGGCGCGGGCAGTGGAGACAATTACCGGCAGAGCAACATTGACGCGGCGCTAACCCCCGGGCTACTGCCCGTTCGTGTCATGGAGCAGGCGGCGCAAAGCCTCCAGCGAGGCCTCCTTGCACGGCGACAGCTCGGCGCACAGCTTCTCTGCACGCGCGGCGTCGCGCGCGAGCGCGGCCTCCTCGATGCCGCCCGCGAGCGTGGCGAGTGCCGAGAGTCCGAGGTTGGCGGCGACGCCCTTCAGCGCATGCGCCGGCCCCCGCAGCGCGGTGACATCGGTCGCGTTCGATGGCGCCGAGAGCTTGCGCTCGTGGGCGTCCATCTCCGCGGGTAGCGCCGCGACCAGCTCGGCGACGCGCGGCGCGCCGAGCGCATCGATCAGCGCGGTGAGATACGTCGTGTCGAGGAGCGTGCTGGCCGCGGGTGCCGGCGGCGCCGCCGGCGACACGGTCGTCGGCGACGTCACGTGCCGGGCGAGGACGCGCACGAGCGCGTCGGGATCGATCGGCTTGCCGAGGAACTCGTCCATGCCGGCCTCGAAGCAGAGATCCGTCTCGTCCTTCAGGACGCTGGCGCTCAGGGCGACGATGGGTACCCGCCCGGCGGCACCGGGGAAGGCGCGGATGACGCGTGAGGCCTCGATGCCGTCCATCACGGGCATGTGCACGTCCATCAGGATCACGTCGTAGCGGCCGCGCCGCGCGGCCTCGACCGCCGCCGCGCCGTCGACGACCACGTCGACGGCATGCCCCTGGCGCGCGAGCAGGCCAAGCGCCACTTGCCGGTTCACCTCGTTGTCCTCGGCGAGCAGGATGCGCATCGGTGCGACGACAGGCGGCGCCCCGGTGTCGGTCGTCAGCGGCGCGCGAGCGCGCTCGATCGCGAGCGTGATCGTGAACGTCGTTCCCGCGCCGGGCCGGCTCTCGACGGCGATCTCGCCACCCATCGCGTGGACGATGCGCCGGCAGATCGCGAGGCCGAGTCCCGTTCCGCCGAATCGGCGCGTGGCCGACGCGTCGACCTGCGTGAACTCTTCGAACAGACGTGCCTGCGCCTCGGGCGCGATGCCGATGCCGGTGTCGCGGACCGCGATGGTGAGCGGCACACGGGCGGCCGGTTCACCGGCCGGCGCGACGTCGACGCGTACGTGGCCCGCCTCGGTGAACTTGATCGCATTGCCGACCAGATTGAGCAACGCCTGACGGAGCCGGCCGGCATCGCCGTGCAGCGCCGTCGGCACGTCGGGCGCGATCGACGCCGTGAGCGCCAGCTTTTTCTCGCGCGCGCGCGGCGTCATGAGCGCGGTCACGCTCGCGACGACGGCGGCGAAATCGAAGTCCTCCGACCCGAGCTCGAGCCGTCCGGCCTCCATCTTCGAGAAGTCGAGAATGTCGTTGAGGATCGTCAACAGCGCCTGACCCGAGTCCCGCAGCGTCTCGGCCTGGCGCCGCTGCGCCTCGGTGAGGGGCGTGTCGAGCAGCAGGTGCGCCATGCCGAGGACGCCGTTCATCGGCGTGCGGATCTCGTGACTCATGACGGCGAGGAACTGCGACTTGGCGCGCGTGGCCGCTTCCGCGCGCTGCCATTCTTCGCGCAGGCGCAGCGCGACCGTGTTGAACGCGTCGACCACTTGCGTGAGCTCGTCGCGGCCGGCGACGCGCACGGGCGCGCCGAAGTCGCCGCTCTGCATCCCGCGCGCGGACTTCTCCAGCGCGCGGACCGCGCGACGGACGCTCACATAGAAGCCGAGCCAGAGATAGACGACGACAGCGACGACACCGGCCACGAGGGCCAGCAGCAGCGCCCGCTGCCTCGACAGATGGGCTGCGCGCTCGCGCAGGTGGCGCGCGAGCGCATCGGCCACGCGGTCGTAATGCGCCCACACCGCGGTGACGGCGTCACGGTGGCGACGAACGACGTCGTCGAGCGGCGCCGGCGACCCGTTCGCCAGCTCGGTAAGGCGACCGGTGGCGTCCCACGTGCTGGCGAGCGCGGGCTCCACCGCGGGGCGAAGTCCTGGCGTCGTGCGGAATGCCACGGCGTGGCCGCGGTCGAGCGCGTCGCGCTCTTTGTCGGCCAGGCGCGCCTCGGCCACGGCGTCGGCGCGCGGACCGGACCCGCGCGAGCCGGCCGCCTCGCGGACCAGGTACACGCCGAGCGTGTTGACGTGCCGCGCCAGCATCGGCAGCCGCACGACGACCGCGTCGATCAGATAGAACGACTCGAGCTGCGGATCGAGGGTGAGGCGCGACGTGTCGCCGACGTGGTTCACGAGCGCGGACGTTTCCGCGATCAGCATGCCGGGACTGACGGCGCGGTGCACGACGCGCGGCCGCATCGTGGCCCACAGGCTCGTCGTGCCGAGCTTTTTGCCGACGTGCCGATCCACGGCGTCGACGCGCTCGGCCGCCGCGCGCAAGCGCTCGGTGAGTGCGTCGCCGTCCTCGCGCCGTCCGGAAATCGCCGCGCGCGCGTCGGCCTCGGCCAGCGGCTCGAGCAGGCCCCGCAGGGCCGTGAGGTATTCCACGCCCCGCATCTCCTGTCGCGCGTTGTCGAGGCGCCGGTCGAGCTCGGCGAGCCACAGCGCCGTCAGCAGGCCGAGCGGGACGGCGATGAGCAGGCTCAGCAGTAGGAACTTGTGCGCGTACCGCAGCCGCTGCATCAACGCGACGGCGGGCGCCAGGAGCCGCCTCACACGACACGCTCCGGCTTGACAGCCGCTCGGCGGTCTCCGACCATGGCTGCTTCGGGAGGGCCGTCATGCCGAGCAAGCTCACGGTCTACGTGGTCGACGACAGCCGCACACAGGCCGAAATCACGCGCGCGCTGCTCGAGAAGGCCGGTCACGACGCCATGATTAGCACGTCCGGCCAGGAAGCGCTCGCCCGCATCCCGTGCGCCAGGCCGGATTGCGTGGTGTTCGACCTGATGATGCCAGGGCTCGACGGCTACGAGCTGTGTCGGCGCCTGCGCGCCATGCCGGAGCTGGCCGATACGCGGCTGGTCGTCGTGTCGTCGAAAGCGTTTCCGTTCGAGCGGCGTCGGGCGCTCGAGATGGGCGCCGACGCGTACTTCGTCAAGCCGCTGTCGCCGGCCACGTTCACCTCCGACATCGAGCGGCTCGTCGCCGGCACGCTCAACGTGCGTTTCTGGGGCGTGCGGGGCACGCTGCCCGTGTCGCGCCCGGATTCGCGTCGGTACGGCGGCAACACGCTCTGTGTCAGCGTCGACTTTCCGGACGGGCGGCTGTTCGTGTTCGACGCCGGCACCGGCATCCGGGCACTGTCCGATGCGCTGATGGCGAGCGGGCGCACGCGAATCGACGCGCGCGTCTTCATCTCTCATCCGCACTGGGATCACATCAACACGCTGCCCTTCTTCGTGCCGTTCTACGTGCAAGGCAATGCCTTCGAGGTGTGCGGTCCGTCCCACGGCGACATCGACATGCGCGGTCTCATCTCCGCCCAGATGGACGGCGTGTATTTCCCGATCACGACGCGCGAGTTCGCGGCCGACGTGCAGTATCGCGACCTCGCGGAGGGCGAGCACGAGATCGGCGGCGCGCGCGTGCACACGATGCTGCTGAGCCATCCCGGCAACTGTCTCGGCTATCGCGTGGAGCACGCGGGCCGCCGGCTCTGCTACGTGACGGACAACGAGCTGTATCCCGCCGACTCCTCGTTTCGCTCCGATGAGTACGTCGAGCGGCTCGCGGACTTTTGCCGCGACGCCGACGCTCTCATCACGGACTGCACGTACACCGACGAGGAGTATCCGAAGCACGTGCACTGGGGGCACTCGTCCGTGAGTCAGGTGGCCGAGCTGGCGTGGCGCGCGCGCGTCAAGAATCTCTATCTCGTGCACCACGACCCCGGCCAGAGCGACGACGCCATCGACGGCAAGCTGGCGCGCGCGCAGGCGTGGCTGGCCGAGCGCGGCGCCGCCACCCGGGTGGCCGCGCCGGTTGAGCTGGCGCAGATCGACGTCTGAGCCGGATCATGCCGAGAGCCACACGGCGCCGCCGTACGAAAGACACGCGCGCGCGTTCGAAAGTTGAGGGCGCGTTCTCGTTCGCGCCGACCCCCGCCAATTCCGCCGTTCTCACGCCGGTGTCGTTTCTGACCCGGAGCGCGGCGGTTCATCCCGATCACGTCGCCGTCGTTCACGGCGAGCAGCGAATCACCTACCGACAGCTCGAGGAGCGCGCGCGGCGGCTCGCGTCCGCGCTGGCGCAACGCGGGATCCGGCCCGGGCAGACGGTGTCCGCGATGCTGCCGAACATCCCCGCCATGCTCGATGCGCACTTCGGCGTGCCGATGCTCGGCGCCATCCTCAACACGATCAACACCCGGCTGGACGCGCGGACGGTCGGCTACATCCTTCAGCACGGCGAGGCCAAGGCGCTGATCACTGACCGCGAGTACGCCGCCGTCGTGGGGCCGGCGCTGAAGCAGCTCGGACGGCGACTGCTCGTCATCGACGTGGACGATCCGCTCTACGACGGCCCCGGCGAGCGGTTGGGCGAGATCGAGTACGACGCGTTCTTGTCACAAGGCGCAGCTCAATTCGTCGACACACCGCCGACCGACGAGCGGCAGGCGATCGCGCTCAACTACACCTCGGGCACGACCGGCAACCCGAAGGGTGTCGTCTACAGCTATCGCGGGACCTATCTCGAGACGCTCGGCAACGTGATGACGTGGCCGCTGCCGGCCCATCCCGTGTATCTCTGGACGCTGCCGATGTTTCACTGCAACGGCTGGCACTATCCGTGGTCGGTGACCGCGATGGCCGGCACCCACGTATGCCTGCGCAAGGTCGATCCCGCGCTGGTCTTTCGTCTGATCGCGCAGCACGGCGTCACGCACATGTGCGGCGCGCCGACCGTGCTCGCGATGCTGATCAACTCGTCGCCCGAACAACGCGTCGTCTTCGATCACGTGGTGCAGATCCAGACGGGCGGCGCGTCGCCGCCGCCCAAGGTGATCAAGGCGATGACCGATCTCGGCTTTCGCGTCACGCATCTCTACGGGCTCACCGAGGTCCACGGGCCCTCGACGACCTGCGTGTGGCAGCGCGCGTGGGATCGTCTCGATCCCACCGAGCAAGCGGGGAAAGTCGCGCGGCAAGGCGTTCGGTACGCGACCGTCGCCGGGCAGATGGTGGCCGATCCGAAGACGCTCAAGCCGGTGCCGGCCGATGGCCAGACGATCGGCGAGGTCATGCTGCGCGGCAACACCGTGATGCTCGGCTATCTCAAGGACGCGAAGTCGACGGCCGCCGCGTTCCGCGGTGGCTGGTTTCACACCGGCGACCTCGCCGTGCAGCACCCCGACGGCTACATGGAGATCAAGGACCGCCTGAAGGACATCATCATCTCCGGCGGCGAGAACATCTCGAGCATCGAGGTGGAGATTGCGCTCACGCGCCACCCCGCGGTGTTGATGGCGGCGGTGGTGGCGCGCCCGGACGAGAAATGGGGCGAGACGCCGTGCGCGTTCGTGCAGCTCAAAGACGGCGCGAAGGCGACCGAGGCGGAGCTGATCGCGTTCTGCCGCAAGCACCTGCCCGGCTTCGCGGTGCCGAAGACCGTGGTGTTCGGCACGCTGCCCGCGACGGCCACGGGGAAGATCCAGAAGTACACGCTGCGCGACCGGGCCCGAGCGCTGTAGGCCGTACCGAGCGCGTCAGTCCGGGCTCCGGAAGAGGATCTCGCCGATCAGGCCTGCGGACCTGGATTTCGTGTCGTTCGTGTCGATCGACAGCGCGAGCGCTGACGGGGTGTCGGCGTCTTCGCCGTACACCGAGCGGAAATCGGTGGCGACGTTGCGGCGCTCGGTCAGCCACTGCCCGATCTGCTCGGTCGTCGAGCGCACGACGATGAAGGTGACCGTTGCCGTCTTTTCACTCTTCTGCACCGTGCCTACCGGCAGCGTGGGGTCCCAGACGTAGCCGATGAGTCGCGACCGGATCACGTCGGGGCGCCGCCGCCATACGACGAACACGTGCGGCGCGGCATCCGAGGCCTCCCACCGGCGGAGGTCGGCGTGCGCGGGCAGCTGGAGCGGCTTCCAGCTCCATTCGAGGAGCGGCGTCGCGCTGAGGTCCACGCCGCGGAGCCTTCGCACGATCGTCGAGTGCTCACCGTGGCTGCGCAGGCGGAGCGCGCGGCGCCCGGCGTCCTCGACGACGGCGAAATCGTACGCCGGTTGGCCGTCAGGCGTCTCGTACGGCCGCCAGCCGCGCGGCACGCCGCGACTGTTGAGCGGCTGCGTCGTCCAGTTTTCGACGAGCGACACCAGGCCGCGGCGCGCGCCCGCGACGCCGGACGGAAACCTGAGCCCGCCGACGAGACCTGCGAGGAACCCGGAGAACAGTGCCCGCCGCGTGATGCTCACGTGTCCATACAGTAGAAGGGCCGCCTTCGTCTGACAATCGCAACTCGTGGGGCGTGACCTGAAGAAATCTTCAGATCACGCCCGAGTTTTATGGTTTCCTCGGAGCGTGTTGGCGTCGCGGTTCGTGTTCTGGTGGCTGCTCCTCGTGGTCGTGCAGCAGGCCCAGCGGCTCTTTCTGATCGGGGCGACGGTGCGGCGTGAGACGCCGTCAGCCGGCGTCCTGGCACTCACGCTCATCACGGGATTGCGCGCCGATCTCGTCACCGCGGGCTTCGCCATGCTTGCCGCCCTCGTCATCGCCCTGCTCGTCGCCGCGCCGTTCATGCTCCGCGACCGTGCGACGGCCTACGCGGTGGTCAAGCGGACGTTGTCGATCACGGCGGCGGTGATGGCGGTGGCCTACGTCGCCGTCCTCACCGTCGATATGGGCTACTACCTCTACAGCGGGCATCGTATCGACGCCGTCTTCATGGAGTATCTCGTCGACCTGCTCGGCCAGGGCCGGCAGGGCCAGGTGAGTGACAGTCAGGTCGGCACGCAGACGGCGGCGGAGCTCCGCGACGTGGGAACGTGGGCGGTACGCGTCGCGTCCTATGCCGCGGTGATGACCCTCGCCGTGCTCGGTTGGCGTCTCGTGTTCCGGCGCGCGGTGGGCCCGAGCTTGAGCGCGCGGCCGCGCCTGACGGCGATCGTCCTGCCGCTGACCGTCGCGATCGGCACGTGGGGAGTGCACCCAGGCGGGCCCGATTCGGTGCAGTCGGCACCGATCGCGAGCTCGACGTATTACGTGCTCGCGCAGAGTCCCATCTGGATCCTGGACACGCCGTTCGATAGGGCGAGCCGGTCGGTCACCATCCCGTCGGCGGTTGCCGCGGCGATGCCGGAGTCTCGGGCGGTCGCGATCACACGCGATCTCCTGCTGCCGGGCGCCCGGTTCGTGTCGCCGCGCTTTCCGCTCGTGCACGCCGAAGAGCCGCGGCTCTCGCCGCTCGGTCGTCGGCCGAACGTCCTGCTGCTGTTCATCGAGGCACTCGACCGGCGGTTCGTGGGCCGCACGGTCGCGGGCGTTCGGGTCACGCCGTTCCTCGACGCGCTGTTCGCCGACAGCGTGACCTTCGAGCAGTTCCATACGAATGGCGCGCAGACGTTTCACGGCATCTTCGCCTCGCTCTGCTCCGCGTTGCCGAGGCAAGGCGTCGCCGCCACCAAGGCGCGCTACGCGAACGACTACCTGTGCCTGCCGTCGCTGCTCGCGCGCGGAGGCTACCGGACGCGGATGGTGCTGGGTCTGAACCGCGACCAGAGCCACTCGCGGTTCGGCCTGTTCCTGGCGCGCAACGGCCTGCAGGAGTTCATCGACGAGAGCGGCTTTCCGCCGACGGCGCCGCGCGCGGGTCTCGGGATCGCGGACGGGGCTCTGTTCGACCGCGTGCGCGCCGAGATCGACACGCTCCGCCGAGACGCCCGCCCATACTTTCTGATGACGCTCACCACGGCGACCCACCATCCGTTCGGGATGCCGAGCACGCATCCCGACGTGGTTGCGCTGCGCTCGGAGTCCGATCGCTACATCCCGGCTCTCCGCTACGTCGACCTCGAGCTCGAGCGGTTCTTCCGCGGGCTCGAGCGCGACGGCGCTCTGCGCGACACCATCGTGGTCGTGCTCGGTGACCACGGCCGCCACGAGCGCGTCGCGCGCAACGACGTCGAGAACGCGGCGGGGCACTTCACCGTGCCGCTCGCGATCTGGCTCGATCCGTCGCTGCGGGCATCGTCGGTCTATCGGCCACACGTCGCGTCGGGGCTCGTGAGTCAGGTCGACATCACGCCGACGCTCTTGGCCCTCGCCGGTCTCACGCCGCGCGTGTCGCCGTTCGTCGGACGCGACGTCAGCTGCGCGTTCACCAGCAACTGTCTGTCCGACCACGCCACGTATCTGAGCGAGGTCTACGAACCGGGCGCGGGTCTCGCCGATCGCGAGGGGTTCTGGTTCTACGCGTTTGCGCGACACACGCTGGACCACGTCGATCTCGATCTCGCGGGCCCCGCGCAGCGACTGGCGGCGGACGACCCCGCCGCGGCCTCGCGGATCGAGCGGATTCTCGCGCTGTACGTGGCTGCCAATACGCTCATCGACCAGAACACGCTGTGGTCGTGGGGCGAGTTCGGCAACCGGATGTGAGGACGCCGGTCTACGTCGTCCCCAACAGGCGGCGGTAGAGGGCCTCCGTCCGTTCGATCTTCACCGAAAGCGAGAAGCCCTCCTCGACGCGACGCCGACCGTTCATGGCCATGGCATGCGCCCTCTCACGATCCCGGAACAGTTCGAGCAGCGCGTGCGCCAGGGCGTCGGGGCGGCGCGGTGGTACGAGCAGGCCGGTTACTCCCTGCGTCACGAGCTCGGGATTGCCTTCGAGGTCGGTGGCGACGACGGGACGGCCGACGGCGAGGGCTTCGCGGATCGTTCCGGTGAGGCCGAGGCCGGCGTACGACGCGTCGACGCAACAGTCGGATGCCGCGAGAATCTCGGGGATGTCCTCGCGATGGCCGAGAACACGCACGCGACCGTCCAGCCGCCGTCGCCGCGCCGCTTCGTAAATCGACTCCGGATTACGAGCGCCGACGATCACGAGTCGCGCCTGGGGCGCGGTCGCGGTGACGGCAATCATCGCGAGGAGCACGTCATCGTTGCCCTTCCAGCTGCGCACGCCGATCTGCGTGATGACGAAGTCCGACGGCTGAAGGCCGAGCTCCTGCCGGACCGGGGTGCCGTCGATCCCGGGATGAAACCGCTTGGTGTCGGTGCCGGAGTAGATGACCTCGATCTTCGCGCCATCGACACCCGAGCGCACGAGCGCCTGTTTGATCGATCCGCACACCGCCACGATCGCGTTGACCCGGCGGGTGGTATAGCCGAGCCGCTGAAACCGACTCAGCGGGAAGCTGACGCCGCGATTGAGGACGAGGACGGGCAGGCGCACCGCCGCGGCCGCGAGCATCGCGAGCGTGCGCGCCTTGCCCTTCTGCGCGTGCACGACGTCGATGCGATGGGTGCGTATGATTCGCGCCAGGCGCCACGCGGAGCGGGGGTCGAGCTCGGATCGCATCGGGAGCGCGTAATGCACCAGCCCCGCGCCCCGACATCGCTCGGCCCACTGCTCGCTCGGGCGCGTCGCGATGACGACCTCGTGGCCCCGCGCCGCGAGCGCGTTGGCGAGCTCCCATAGCTGAATGGCGGCTCCGGTGAAATAGTCGGCTTTCGGATAGATCTGCAAGATTCGCATGCGCGGCCGAGCGAGTCCTTCGCTCGTCGGGTTACCGGGTGACACTCGCGAGGATGACGGCGCGATCGGCGAGGCGGGCGCGCTCGAGCACGTCGAGCCGGAAGCCGCTCGCATCGAGCGCGCGCTGCGCGCGCTCGTCGACGATGGCAAAGACGGCGCGGTCGCGGCCGACGGACGCGGCGAGCTCGCCCGCATCGCGAATGCCTTTGACGGGGCGCCGCAGATAAAAGTCATACGAGAGTCGCGCGGTTTCGAACGCCACCAGCTCGTCATCCGCGCCGACGTGGGTCGCGATCTGGCGGGCGAAGCCTTTGACGTCGAAGCGTTGCGTGCGACGCCGCTCCATCGTCCACGCCTCGTAGGTCAGCATCGAGGTCGTCGTCAGCGCGATGAGCACGAAGACGAGCCGCGTTCGGCTTGTCGACGCCGCCCAGAGTCCGACTGCGCCGGCGACGACGATGCCCGCCGCGGCCACGAGCTTCAGCGCGGGCGAGGCGGGCAACAGTACTGCTTCCTCGCTTCTCAGGCGCAGCGGCAAGACCAGCGCGATCGCTGCCCCCAGCGCCAACGCGCTCCAGAGCCAGCCGTGGATTCGCAGCGCGCGACGCTCGGGCGACACGAGCCACTGCTGCCACAGCCAGCCCACCATCAGGGCGAGCGCCGGGTACACCGGCAGCAGATACCGCTCGCGCTTGTGCGTGGAAATCGTCACGAGGACGACATAGACGAGAACCCAGCACAGCAAAAACCTGAACTTGCGTCGCGTCGCGGCGTCGGCGTTGCGGCAGCCGAGCCACGCGGCCGCCGGAACGAACACGCTCCACGGGAGGAATTTGAGTCCGAGCGGTCCCGCCGCGAACAACAGCTCGCGGACGCCCGCCCACGCGACGTGCGGGCCGATATAGTCGTCGCGCAGCACGGTCTGTACGTAGCTGGCCTCACGCTGCACGGCGAACGCGATGGCCCAGGGGCTTGCGATGATCGCAATGATCGCGACGCCGAGCGGCAGCCGCAGCTGCGCCACGCCACGCCATCCGCGCTCGATGACCAGAAAAGCCGCGAAGGCGAGCAGCGGGATCAGCCCCGCCGGGCCCTTCGACGAGAGCGCGAGGCCGAGACACGCGTAGCACGCCACGAGCGCGCGGACCGAGCCGGATGTCTCGAGCGCGGTCCAGAACGCCCAGGCGCTGCACACGATGAAGAACGTCATCATCATGTCGGCGAGGACGGCTCTGGCCAGCCAGAAGTAGCCGGACGTCGTCGCGAGAACAATCGCGGCGAGCAGGCCGCCGAGCCCGCCGAAGAGCGCTCGCCCCAGCAAGAACGTGATACCGACGGCGGCGATGGCGCACACCGCGGCGGGCAGCGTCGCCGTCAATTCGGTCACGTCGCCGGGAATCAGCGACAGCACCGCGATGGCCCACATGAACAAGGGCGGCTTTTCCATGTGGACCTCATCACCGATATGCGGCACGAGCCAGTGCCCGCGGTCGATCATGTCCCGCGCGAGCAGGGCATAGCGCGCCTCGTCGGAGATGAAGATCGTGCGCTGCCCGATCGCCGGCAGGAACAACGTCGCCGCCAGGAGCAGCGGGAGCAGGATCCACGCGGTGCGATTCAGCGCCATGTGCGGCCGGGCAGGTAGGCTTCGCGCCACAGCTCGAAGCTCAACAACGTCCACAGGGCCGTCGTATGGTTCGCGGTGTCGCCGATGTGCTCCGCCACGAGGCGACGAACCGTGCCCGGCGCGAAGAGACCGATGCGGGCGAGTCGATCGGGCTCGAGGATTTCTTCGAGGAACGGCCGCAGCGGACCGCGAAGCCACTGCGCGAGCGGCACGCCGAAGCCCTGCTTGCGCCGAGACACGATCGAGGCCGGCAAGCGGCCGGCCATCATGCGCTTGAGCAGATACTTGGTCGTCCAGCCGCGAAGCTTCAGCGAGGACGGAACCGAGCACGCGAGCTCGACGAACTCGTGGTCGAGATACGGGGCGCGCGCTTCGAGGCCGAAGGCCATCGTCGCGCGATCCATTTTCACGAGCGTGCGACCGGCCAGGTACAGCTTCGCGTGATGATAGATGAGCCGCTCGAGCTCGCACTGCGGCGCATCGGCCAGGACGCCGGCAACATCCCCGTACGCCGCGGCCTCCGCACAGGCGTCTCGCGCGTGATCCGAGAGCAGCCCGTGTTGCTCGGCAGGCGTGAAGCCACCCATGAGGATCTGCGTTCGGGCGTCGGCCGGAGACGACGCCGCGCGGAACAGCTGACGAAGCAGCACGTCGACGCTCGCGTAGCGCGTCGAGCGCGGCAGCCAGTCGACGATCCGTGCCGCGCCATCGCGAACGACAGCGGGCAGCCGGGACAAGAGCCGCGCCGGAGTCGTCGCGAAGAACGTCGGGTAGCCGCAGAACAGCTCGTCACCGCCGTCGCCGTCGAGGAGCACGGTGGCGCTCGGCCGCGTCTGGCGGGCGAGCTCGAGCGTCGGCAGAAACGCCGGGTCGGCGAGCGGCTCGTCCTGCGTGTGGCCGAAGCTCGGCAACATCGCGGCCGCCTGCTCCGCCGTGAACACGAACTCGTGGTGCTCGGTTCCGAAGTGTCGAGCGACGGCGCGGGCGAACGGCGTTTCGTCGTACGTCGCTTCGGTGAAGCCCATGGAAAACGTCGCGAGCTTCCGGCCGGGCGCCACCGTCGCCGTCGCGGCGACGACGGCGCTGGAGTCGAGCCCGCCACTGAGGAACACGCCGAGCGGAACATCTGCCACGAGACGGCGACGCACAGCCCCGCAGAAACCGTCCCAGACGCGCTCGGCCCACTCCGATTCGTCGCGACGCTCGGGGGGCGGGAAGGCGAGATCCCAGTACCGGCTGATGCGCGTCTTCGTGCCCGAGACCGTGAGCAGGTGCCCGGGCGGCAGCTTCTGGACGCCGCGCATGATCGTGTGCGGGTCCACGACGTATCCGCTGCTCAGGTAGCTTGCGAATCCGGTGAAATCGAGCTCACGCGTGACACCGGGATGCGCGAGCACCGCTCGCAGCTCGGAGCCGAACACCAGGCCGTTCCCGACGTCCGCATAGTAGAGCGGCTTCTCGCCCATGCGATCGCGAGCGAGCAGAAGCACCTGACTGCGCGCGTCCCAGAGCGCCAGCGCGAACATGCCGTTGAAATGCTCGATGCAGCCTTCGCCGAAGTCCTCCCAGGCGTGGACGATGACTTCCGTGTCGGATGCGGTCGTGAAGCGATGGCCGCGACGGAGCAGCGCGTCGCGGAGCTCGCGGTAGTTGTAGAGCTCGCCGTTGAGCATGGCCCAGACGGTGCCGTCCTCGTTGGAGAGCGGTTGACGGCCGCCGGCGAGATCGATGACACGAAGCCGCCGATGTCCCAGCGCGACCGGGCCGTCGACGTAGTAACCGTCGTCGTCTGGTCCGCGGTGGCGCAGCGTCGCCGTCATGCGGCGCACGATCTCGACGTCGGCCGCCTCGCGACCCCAGCCGACGAAGCCGCTAATGCCGCACATGCCGCGGATGCCTCACGCGCCCGCGCCCGACGCCACCGGAAGGCGGATGGTGACGGTCGTGCCCGAGCCCGGCTTGCTGTCGATGTCGATCGCGCCGCGCTGACGCTGCATGAGCATGCGCGCGATGGCGAGCCCGAGCCCGACGCCGGGCTTCCCCATCGCTCGCGGGCTCTTGCCGCGAAAGAACCGCTCGAACACGCGAGGCCGCTCGTCGTCCGGGATCCCGGGGCCCGTGTCCGAAACGCTGACGTACACCTCGGACGGCGTGCGGGTGATGTTGACGTCGATGGTGGCGTCGGGCGGTGAGAACTTGACGGCGTTGTCGACGACGTTGCCGACGACCACGTCCACGATGCCCGGCGCCACGTCGATGAGGGCGTCGGTTGCATGCGGTGCCAGGCGCAGCGCGATCCCGCGCGATGCGGCGAGCGGCTCGAAGCGGGCGACGATGCGCTCGACGATCGTCGCGAGCGGCTGCGGCTCTGTGGCCGTGGCGCTGCCCTCGCCGGCGTCGAGCCGAGCGAGGACGAGCAGGCTTTCCGCCACAGCCCCGAGGCGCTCGATCTCTTCGAGCGCGCTCGCGAGCGTGGCGCGGTATTCGGCGGCGTCCCGTGGTCGGCGCAGCGTCACCTCGAGCTCGGTGCGCAGCCGCGTCAGCGGCGAGCGCAGCTCGTGCGCGGCGTCGGCGGTGAAGCGCCGCTGCGCGTCGACGCTGTCGCGGATGCGGGCGAGCATCGCGTTCAGCGTCTCTACCAGCCGGGCGAGCTCGCCGGGCTCCCCCGGATGCGGCAGCGGCTCGGCGACGCTGGCATCGTTCAATCGCCGCGCTTTTCGAACGATGGCGTCGATCGGACGCAACACCCGACGCGTGAGCACGAGATCCAGCCCGACGATCGCGATGAGAACGACGACCGCGACGGTGGCCAGCAGCCAGCGAATGCGGCCCAGGATCACCTCGACGTCGTCGAGCGGATGCGCGACTTCCACCGCATACATCTGTCCGTCGTGCGCCGCGCGCAGCGCCGCGACGCGCAGCACCTTGCCGTCCGCGGTCGTCAGCGTCTGGAACGCGATCTTCCCGCGTCCCATGACCTTCTTCAGCTGCGGTGGGTCCAGCCGGAGCGGCGCGCTTGCGCCCAGCAGCGTCAGGACGTCGCCTCGCGCATCGACCACCTGCACGATCGGACGAAACGTCCACAGCAGCCGCCGCACGGGCTTCGTCGCCATCGCCTCGAGCGGGCCCTTTGGTCCCTCTTCGTCGATCTCGGCGGCGGCGCTCTGCGCGGCATGCAGCAGGGCCGCGTCGAACTGGTCGAGGATGATCCGACGTACGGTCCAGTCCAGTGCGACGAAGGAGACGCCGAGCGTGACGGCGAGCACGATCGCGTGCCAGCCGGTGAGGCGTGCCCGGTAGCCGAGGCGCATCACTCGGCGCCCGAGCCGATCGAGAATCCGCGTCCGCGTGCCGTGTGCAGCAGACGGGGCGCGCCCGGCGGATCGATCTTGCGCCGCAGATGACTGACGTGGACATCGAGCGCGTTGCTCGTGACGTCGCTGACTTCGCCCCACAGCTCTTGCTCGATCTGCGAGCGCGGCACGACCTCGCCCGGACGGCGCATCAAGAGCTCGAGGATCTGGTACTCCTTGATCGTGAGCGAGATCGGCACACCGTTGCGCGTCACACGGCGGCGGACGGGATCGAGCGAGAGGTCGTCCACCGACATCGAGACCGGCCGGCTGACATCTGATCGACGCAGCAGCGCGCGCAGCCGGGCGAGGAGCTCGGCGAAGGCAAACGGTTTGATCAGGTAATCGTCGACGCCGGTGTCAAGCGCCGCCACGCGATCGGCGAGCGCGTCGCGGGCGGTGAGCATGAGGATCGGGGTTATCACGCCCTGGCGGCGGAGATCGCGGCACATCGCGAGGCCGTCTTTCGACGGCAGATACCAGTCGACGATCAGCGCGCGGTGCTCGCCCGTGTTCGCGAGCGGTTCCGCGTCTTCGGCAGACGCGGCGACGTCGACGACGTAGCCCTCTTCGCGCAGGCCGCGCGCGATCGCGCGCGCCGTGCGCACATCGTCTTCGACGAGCAGCAGCTTCACGCCGGCCGCGTCACGCCCGCGGACCGAGGACACGTCTCGAGGTGCTCACGGACGGCCTCGACGAGGTTGCCGCGGCACAGTGGGCAGAGGAAATACCGAGGAGGCATCGCCAGCACGTCGGCGGCAAGCTCGTCGAACCGGTGCACGATGGCGCACGTCGCGCATTCGACGACGCAATCAGCGTGCGCACGCGTCGGGATCGACACGCCACGAGGGTAGGCCGATCGCCACGGCATCGCAACGGAAACAGCGTGAAGAAAACTTCAGATTTCGGCGGCACTATTGCGCGAGAAAACCGCCGTCGACGGCGAGCACGTGGCCCGTCACCATGGCGGATGCGCGCGAGGCGAGGAACAGCACCGCGCCGACGAGCTCCTCCGGCTCGGCGATGCGGCCCATCGGCGTGAGCTCCTCGATGCGCTTCATGACGTCGGGGTTGTCGGTGAGCGGCCGGATCAACGGCGTGCGCACCCACGTGGGCGCGATGGCGTTGACGCGGATGCCCTGGCGCGCCCACTCGACGGCCAGCGCGCGCGTCATGTTGACGACCGCGCCTTTCGTGGACTGATACGAGATGTTGGGATAGAGCCCGCCGCCGGAGAGCCCCATGATCGACGCGGTGTTGATGATGCGGCCGCCGCGTCCGCCTGCCAGCATGCGGCGCGCGGCCTCGCGCGCGCACAGGAACACGCCGGTCATGTTGACAGCAACCACCTTGCTCCAGTCCTCGAGGGGCAACTCCATCGTCGGCCGCCGCACCGCGACGCCGGCGTTGTTGAAGAGCACGTCCACGCGGCCGTATCGCGCGACGACCTGGTCGAATGCCGTCGTCACCTGCGACTCGTCGGTCACGTCGACCTTGTAGCTGTCGAAGCCACCGGCGGCGACGTCGAACACCACCACGTGCGCGCCGACACCCGCGAACGCCTCCGCGATCGTGCGGCCGATACCCGAGGCGCCGCCGGTGACCACGGCCACCTCGCCGTCGAGCCGAAACTGTGCGAGTGGATCCGCCATTCAGAGCTCCTTCACGCGAGCACGAACCGAACTCAGCGGGCTTCGATGTACTCCCGCAGGTAGCGATTCTCGTACTCGGCGGCGTCGAGCCGAGCCTTGACGAGATCGCCGATCGAGATCATACCCGCCACGCGACCGTTATCGATCACGGGCAGGTGACGTACGCGGTTCTTGGTGACGACTCCCATTGCGTAATCGATGTCGTCGTCGGGCACGCAGATGACCAGCTCTCTCGTCATCACGTCGCCGATCCGGATGGTCCCGAGCGCGCTACTGCGCTCGCGGCAGACCCGCAGCACGTCGCGCTCGCTGATGATCCCCGCGACGGCACCGCGCGCGTCGCGCACGAGGAGCGCCCCGATACCGTGCTCGACGAGCAGCACCACGGCATCGAGAAGCGTGCGATCGGGCTCGATCGTGTGAACCTGCTCACCTTTGATGGCGAGGATCTCGCGGACCTTCATGGAGCACCTCCCCAGTGATGTCGATGATGAGGTTCTCGATGTACGTTGACGCGCACCTCCCACGCACCGGAGCGCTTCGCTCAGCGAAGGCTGTAGAGCCTGGAGCAGTTGTCCCAGAGGATCTTGCGTTTGCTCGCCTCGGAGATCGGCAGCTTCAGGAAGAGGTCCGTCGCCTCGGGAAAGTGAGAGTCCGAGTGCGGATAATCGGTCGAGAAGACGAGCGTGTCGTCGCCGAGCTTCCTGATCACCCACTCCACCTGATCCTCGTCGGCGTCCACGCTGATGAAGCACTGGCGGATGAAGTATTCGCTGGGCAGCGCCTGGAGCTTTGCCGTTTCTTTGCTCTTCGCCATCTTCCAGAACTCGTCGAGCCGCCAGAGGAGCCACGGCAGCCACGAGCAGTTGCCTTCGAGGAACGCAACCTTGAGCCGCGGGAAGCGCTCGAGCACGCCGCCGGCGGTCATGCAGGCGATGGCGGACATGAGCTCCACGGGGTTGTTGAGCCCGCCGGCGATCGTCGCGCTGGGCCGAGTCAGGAATCGGTTCACGAAATGGGTGTCCGAGTAGTTGTTGGGCGCCGGGTGGAAGCAGATCGGGACGCCGAGCTGTTCGGCCTCGGCCCACAGCGGATCCATCCGCGGGTCGTGCAGGTTCACTCCGTTCACGGGGTTCGACATCATCTGCGCCGCGACGAACCCGAGCTCGGTGACGGCGCGCCGAAGCTCACGAGCGGCGAGCGAGGCGTCGTGCAGCGTCAAGAGCGCCGCGGCCTTCATGCGGTCGGGCGCGGGCCGGACGAAGGCGGCCGCCCAGTCGTTCCACGCTCGGCACAGGGCGATCGCGAACTCGGGCTCGAAGGCATCCACGCACACGACGGGCAGCGTGCGGAACAGCACGGCGATGTCGATGCCCTCGACATCCATGGCCTTGAGCTGAGACACAGAGTCGAACCCCGCCGCCGCGTACTCCTTGAGAACGACGTTGGCCCGCGCTTCCGCATCGGGCCGGCCCCGACCGACGGGACGCGGAAACAGCCAGCCGTCGACGACCCAGTTGCTCACGTACGCGAGGCGGCTGTCGAGCGGTCGAGGCGCCCGGGCGCGGTAGCCAGGATCGAGGTAGCGCTCGTACAGGTCGCGGGGCTCGATCACGTGGAGGTCGGAGTCGAGGACGCGGAAGCCTTGTTTGCTCATGGTGGCGCCTATGTTACCGCCGCGCCTTCAGATAGTCGCTGGCCCACGTCCCGTCCACGGCCGCCTTCGCATCGACCTTGTTCTTGATGATGTCCTGCGCGAGGAGGAAATCGGCCACCTGCTGAATCATCCCGGCTGCGCCCGGGTTGCCGGCGGACGGCGTCAGCGACAGGCGAGCGGTGGGATCCACGTTCTGCTGAAGCGAGAGCGTCGGATTGATCTCCACGATGTGCTTCGCCACGGCCTCGCTGACGCCGAGGTTCTCGGCGGTGGCGCGAATGGCGACGGTCGGATCGCGCTTGAACGCCTCGTAGGCCAGGTCGACCACGCGGATCAGTCGGCGCATGCCTTCGGGGTTGGCCTTCGCCCACTTCTCGCGCACGACCCAGTGATCGGAGGTGTTGAGGCCGAGATCGGCGGTGCGCGTGATGACCTTGCCGCCGACGGCCTCCATCTTCGAGATCCATGGCTCCCATGCGTACGCGCCGTCGATGTCCTTCGCCGAGAACGCCGGGACCATGTTGGTGATGTCCATCGTGATCATCTGGATGTCGGACGGTGCCAGGCCCGCCTTGGCCGCGGCGGTGACCAGGCCGATGTGCGCGCTCGTTCCGCGCAGGTACGCGATCTTCTTGCCCTTGAGATCGTTGAGCGACGCGATGCCGCTGTCGGGCCGGACCACCAGCCCGTCCGCATACGCGGAGACGATCTGGATGTAGAAATTTTTCAGATCCAGACCCTGGGAGAGGCCGACGACGTAGCCAGCGGTGCCGAAGAGGCCGGCGTCGATGCTTTCGCTGCGGTAGGCGGCGAATTGCGGCGGCCCCGCGGTGAACTTCACGAGCTCGGCATCGAGTCCGGCCTTCTCGAACAGCTTCAGGTCGCGGGCCGTGTAGAACAGCACCGCGTTGTACGGCTGCCACGCGAAGCGGATCTTGATCGGCGCCTGCGCGACGACGTCCGACACCCCGGCGACGAGCGCGAGCACGGCAACGAAGGCGACGATGCGCCTCATGGATTTTCCTCCCAGAGCGATTTCAGGATCGAGTACTTCAGTGCCGCGAACTCCGCCGTGCCGACCAGGTCGACGCCGCGCGGATGGCCGAATGGCACGGTGACGCAAGCCTTGATGTGGCCCGGCGCGCGCGTCATCACGTACACGCGGTGCGCGACGAGCAAGGCTTCCTCCACGTCGTGGGTCACGACCAGCACGGTCGGATGATACGTCGTCCAGATTCGAAGCAGCAGCTCCTGCATTCGGCTGCGAGTCTGTGCGTCCAGGGCGCCGAACGGCTCGTCCATCAAGAGGACAGCCGGCCGGTTGATGAGCGCACGCGCAAGCTGCACCCGCTGTCGCATGCCGCCGGAGAGCTGATACGGATAGTGGCCTTCCCATCCCGCCAGTCCCACGGCGTCGATCAGCTCACCAGCGCGCTGGAGATACTCGGCTTTCGCCTCTCCGCGGTGGCGCGGGCCGAAGACGACGTTGTCCTGAACGGTGAGCCAGTCGAACAGCGCGGGCGACTGGAACACCACCGCACGATCGGGTCCCGGCGGAGCGACGGGCCGCCCGTTCACCATCACGCTGCCCGACGTCGCGATATCGAAGCCGGCGACGAGCTTCAGAATCGTGGTCTTGCCGCAGCCCGACGGTCCCACCACCGCGACGATCTCGCGCGCATCGACGGCGAGGTCGACGTTGTCGAGCGCGACGAAGGGCGCCTGGCCGCGCGCGGCCGGCGCCCACACCTTGCCGACGCCTCGCAGCGCGATCGCGGCCGTCATCGTCCCTGCCAGTGCAGCAACGAGCGCTCGATCGCGCGCGTGACGAATTCCAGCGTCAGCCCGATGGCTCCGATGATCAGGATCCCGATGTAGACGTCGGGCACGCGGAAGAACGTCGTCGCATCCATGACCATGAAACCGAGGCCCGCCTGCGCCGCGATCAGCTCCGCCGCGACCACGATGGCCCACGAGATCGCCGTCGCGGTCTTCACGCCGGTCATGATGTGCGGAAGCGCAGCAGGGAACACGACGTGCAGGAAGAGCCTGGCGCGCGTGAGCCCGAGGTTCCTGCCGGCGCTGATCAGGTCTTGCGGCACGCTCCGTACGCCGGAGACGGCGTGAAGCATGACGTAGGACAGCGCGGCCATGAAGATCAGGAAGATCTTCGAGAACTCTCCGATCCCGAAGTAGAGGATCATCAGCGGGATGAACGCGATGGGCGGGATCGGCCTGAGGAACGAGAACACCGGCGCGAGGATCGCAAACACGGTGCGGCTCATGCCCATCCAGAGACCGAGCGGAATCCCGACGGCGAGCCCGGCGCCGAGCCCGATCAGCGTTCGTTGCAAACTTGCGAGCACGTGGGTGCTGAGCGGCTGCTGCGCGTACCCGTGTGCGGCCAGGACCGCTGTCTCGCGCGCCAGGTCGTCGGGGGAGGGCAGGTGGAATCGCGCGCCGAGCCCGAGCGCCGTCGCCGCCCACCAGGCGGCCAGAATTCCGGCGACGGTGGCCCAAGAAAGCAGCGTGTAGCGGGTCAAGGGTGGCACTGTAGCACGGCGCCTATGACGACCGTCATAACGGCGCACCCTCATCCGGTCTACGGTGCAGCTAGCAGGAGGGGACCGCGATGAAGAGATCAGTGAGATGGCTCGCCCCGCTCGTCGTTGCGCTCATCGTCGGCGCACCCGGCGTCTCGCTCGGCGCGCAGCACGACATGCGCGCGCAAACGAAGCCCGCCGCCCCGACAAAAGCACCGGCCGCCGGCGCCAGTGCGGCCACGCCGAAGATGGCCAAGCAGAGCCCGGCCGCGGAATACACGCCGACCGTGCGCCTCTCGCTCCGCACGAACGGCATTGCGTTCGTGGGCGCGGGCGGCGACATCGAAGGCGTGACCAACCCGACGCTGAACGTGAACGAGGGCGCGATCGTGCAGATCACGCTGATCAATGGCGACGGCATCGAGCACGACGTCGCCTTCCCCGACTTCAATGCGTCGACCGATCGAGTCAACCGCAAGGGCGCGAGCAGCGTGACCGTGTTCCGCGCCGACAAGGCGGGCGAGTTCGAGTATTACTGCACGCTGCCCGGCCACCGGCAGGCGGGCATGGCCGGCAAGATCATCGTCGGTGGTGTGAAGGCGCCCGTCGCCGCGCTGCCACCGTCGGTCAGCATCGCGCGTGACCCCGCCGATCTGCCGGGGCCGCTCGTCGCGTCCGCGCCACGCACCGTGAGCGTGGAGCTCGAAGCGGTGGAGCTGGTCGGCAAGCTGGCGAACGAGACGACGTACACGTATTGGACGTTCAACGGCAAGGTGCCCGGCCCGTTCGTCCGCGTGCGCGTGGGCGATACCGTCGAGCTCTCGTTCAAGAATCGCCAGGACAGCCGGATGATCCACTCGGTCGACCTGCACGCGGTCACCGGGCCGGGCGGCGGCGCCGTCATGACGCAGACCCATCCCGGCGATGCGAAATCCTTCCGCTTCAAGGCCCTGAACCCCGGGCTCTTCGTCTATCACTGCGCAACGCCGATGGTGGCGAACCACATCTCCAGTGGCATGTACGGGCTCATCCTGGTCGAGCCGCCCGGCGGGCTGGCGAAGGTCGACCACGAGTTCTACGTGATGCAGGGCGAGATCTACACGGACCGCCCCTTCGGGCAGCGCGGCCACGACGAATTCAGCGTCGACAAGCTGCTGGCCGAGCGTCCGGAATACTTCGTGTTCAATGGCGCCGTCGGCGCGCTGACGACGGAGCACCCGATGAAGGCGAAGGTCGGGGACACCGTGCGCATCTTCTTCGGCGTCGGTGGGCCCAACGCGACGTCGTCGTTCCACGTGATCGGCGAGATCTTTGACCGCGTCTACGCCGAGGGCGCCATGGGGTCGTCGATCGCCACGAACGTGCAGACCACGATGGTGCCCGCGGGCGGCGCGGCGATCGTGGAGTTCAAGCTCGAAGTGCCGGGCCGGTACATCCTGGTCGACCATTCGCTGTCGCGCCTCGAGCGCGGCCTCGCGGGGTTCCTGATCGTGGAGGGCACGGAGAACCGCGACGTGTTCCACAGCGACGGCGCGCCCAGCATGGCCGGACACTGAGGCCGAGAAAGGAGACGCGCCTCGCTAGAAGCCCTTCACGTACGGCAGCCGGCCCGCGGTCGACTCGATCGCGGCGCCGGCTTCCAGCAGCACCGCCGTCGTGTCCCACGTGCCGTTGACCAGCTGGTTGCGCGGGCCGTCGGGCATCGTCGCCTTGACGACGCGGTCGCCGAAGCGAACCTCCTGCTTGTCGATGTCGACCGAGACCGGATCCCCAGGCGAGCGGCTGACCGCCTTCTGCAGCCATTCGAGGTCTTCCTGCGAGGCGCGCAGGCAGGGGATACCGAGCATCGTGCAGTTGCCGGCGAAGATCTCGCCGAACGAGCCGCCGACGATCGCGCGAATGCCCCAGCGCATCAACGCCTGCGGGGCGTGCTCGCGCGAGGATCCGCAGCCGAAGTTTTGGCCCACGACGAGCACCGACGCACCCTGGTACGCAGGCGAGTTGAACGGGTGCTCGGGGTTCTGCTTGCGCGCGTCCTCGAACGCGTGCTCGCCGAGGCCTTCCCAGACGACCGCCTTGAGAAAGCGCGCCGGGATGATGCGATCGGTGTCGATGTCGTTGCCGGGCACCGGAATGCCGCGGCCCGTGATCTGGCGGCGCTTCGAATCCGTCATCGTGTTCGCACTCATCGCAGAATCTCCCTCACATCGGCGACCTCGCCGCTGATCGCGGCGGCCGCGACCATGGCGGGACTCATCAGAAGCGTGCGGCCGGTCGGGCTGCCCTGACGGCCGATGAAGTTGCGATTGCTCGACGACGCGCTCATCTCGCGGCCCTGCAGCTTGTCGTCGTTCATACCGAGGCACATCGAGCATCCGGCCTTGCGCCACTGAAAGCCCGCCTGCTGGAAGATCTCGGGCAGGCCCTCGGCCTCGGCGGCCTTCGCCACCTGCTGCGAGCCGGGCACGATCAGCGCTCGCACGTGCTTCGCGACTTTTCCTTTCTTCGCGACTTCCGCAGCGATGCGCAGATCCGAGAGCCGCCCGTTGGTGCACGAGCCGACGAACGCGACGTCGATCCTGGCACCCTTGATCGGCTGCCCCGCCGAAAATCCCATGTGTGCGAGCGCCTCGCGATACGTCGGCCGCTCCGGCTCCGGCGCCGATTCGGGCGCCGGGATCCGCTGCGACACGCCGACCGACATTTCTGGGTTGATGCCCCACGTGACCACCGGCTCGATCGCCGCGCCGTCGAGGCGCTTGACGTCGTCGAACGAGGCGCCGGGCTCGGTGGCCACGCCCTTCCACCACGTCACCGCGCGCTCGAATGCGTCACCCGCCGGCGCGTACGGCTTGCCGCGTAGATAATCGATCGTGGTCTGATCGGGATTGACGTAGCCGAAGCGCGCGCCGCCCTCGATCGACATGTTGCAGAGCGTGAGTCGCTCTTCCATCGCCATCCGCTCGATCACCGAGCCGGCATACTCGTACGCGTAGCCGACGCCGCCCTTCACGCCCAGCTGGTTGATGATCCAGAGGATCACGTCCTTGGCGTAGACGCCCTTGGCCAACGCGCCCTCGACCCGCACCTGCCGCAGCTTCGGCTTCGCCATCGCGATGCACTGCGTGGCCAGCACGTCGCGCACCTGGCTGGTGCCGATGCCGAACGCAATCGCACCGACGGCGCCGTGCGTCGACGTATGGCTGTCGCCGCACGCGATCGTCATGCCCGGCTGCGTCAGGCCCAGCTCGGGCCCGATGACGTGCACGATGCCCTGCTTGCCCGTCGTCATGTCGAAGAGCTGCAGGCCGAAGTCCTTCATGTTGCGGAACATGTGCTGCGCCATCTCCTCCGCCTCGGGATCGCGGTACGGCCGCGTCTGATCCGCGGTGGGGATGATGTGGTCGAGCGTGCCGAACGTGCGCTCGGGCATGCGGACCTTCAGCGTCAGCTCTTTCAGCGCCTGGAACGCCTGCGGCGTGGTGACCTCGTGAATCAGATGCAGGCCGATCAGCAGCTGCGTCTGCCCGGACGGCAGTGTGCGAACCGTGTGCGCGTCCCAGACCTTGTCGAGTAGCGTGCGTGCCATGCAAACCTCCCTGCTGGATCGCCGTATGGTGCCTCACGGCGACTGTGTAGTCCAGCCGTTATGTCGTGCATCAAATGTTAAGCTCAGCTTCATGATCGACGCCGCGTTGTTTCCCGCGCTCGAGACGCTGCTGGCGGTCGCGCGCACGGGGTCGGTCGTCGCGGCGGCACGCCAGCGCCACATCACGCCCTCCGCGGTGAGCCAGCAGATTCGCCGGCTCGAGAGCCACTTCGGGATCAAGCTGTTCGAGCGCGCCGGGCGCGGCGTGCGGCTGACGGCCACCGGCGAGGCGGCGCTGCCGGCGGTGCGCGAACTGTGGTCCGGCGCCGAGGCGGCGTTCGGCCATCTCGCTCAGCTCGCGGGCCGTCCCGCCGTCACGCTGCGCCTGGCGGCCAGCGACTACCTCGGCAAGGGGCTGCTCGCGCCGGTGCTGCGCGATCTGCTGGAGGACGATCCGCCGGTGCGCTTCGAGATCGTCACGACCCACTCGCGGGCGGGCGTGAGGCTGGTCGGCGCGGGCGACGTCGATCTGGCGATCGTGACCGGGCAAGAAACGCCGCGCGGCCTCGAGGACCGCCATCTGTTCGATCAGCCGTTCGTCTGGGTGGGACCGCGCCGTGGCCGTCGCGACAGCGCGCCGCTGACGGAGCGCCTGCGACGCGAGCCGGTTTTGAGATTGTCGGCCGAGAGCCGCGGCCGCGCCGTGCTCGACGACTATCTCGCGGAGCATCGCATCCGCCCGGTGTCGACGATCGACGTGCCGAGCGTCTCGCTGCTGCTCTCGTATGTCTCCGGAGGGCTCGGGATCGGGTTGGTGCCGGCGCTCGCGCTCGCGGAGGCGCCGCGCGACCGCGTGATGAGCGAGCCGGCGCGCGTGCCGTCGCTGCCGGTGGCGCTCGTGTGGCGTGAGGCTGCACGTCGGCCCCCGGCATTGGCGCGGCTGGCGGATCTGCTGGCCCGGGCGGGTGCCCGAGTCGGGGCAAAGCTGGCCCGGGCCCGCTGAGGGCGCATCCTTATATATGATCGTCGCCGTGCTCAAAGCGCTCACCCTTGTTGTCGCCATACTCGTAGCCGCGCCGCTCACCGCAGAGCCGCAGGCGCCCGCAAAGATCGGCTATCTGGCCCTGAACCTCGACGCCAATCCTCGTTATCACGATGCCTTCCGCCAAGGACTCCGTGATCTCGGCTACGTAGAAGGTCGGAACGTCGCGATCGAGTATCGCGATTCTGAGGGCAAGGCGGAGCGGCTCTCGGCGCACGCCGCGGAGCTCGTTGCTCTGAAGGTGGATGTGATCGTCGCGCCGGGCACCCTCGCGGCGCTCGCCGCCAGGCACGCCACGGCCAGCATTCCCGTCGTGGTGCCGACCATCGGCAACCCGGTCGCCGACGGACTCGTCAAGAGCCTTGTGCGGCCCGGGGGCAATGTGACCGGGTTGTCCAACCTCACCCCGGAGCTGGTCGGCAAGTGCATGCAGCGGCTCAAGGACGCGGTGCCAGGCGCCACTCGCGTGGCCGTGCTGACGCACCCCGGCTCGGCGACCGCGAAAACGGACAGCGACTACGCGACGCGGGCGCAAGCCGCGGGACGCGCGCTCGGATTCGCGGTGCAATTGATCGATGCGGGCCATCCGATGAATCTCGACCGGGCCTTCACGGAGATCGCCCGCTGGCGCGCGAATGCGCTCGCCGTGATGCCGTACGCCACGTTGCTGCAGAAACGCGCGTTCATCGTGGCCATGGCGGCGAGGCAGCGACTGCCGGCCGTCTACGCATACCGTGAGTACGTGGAGGCCGGCGGTCTGATGTCGTATGGCGCCGACCTTGCTGACCAGTTCCGCCGCTCGGCCGCCTATGTCGACCGCATTCTCAGAGGGGCGAACCCCGGAGACCTGCCCGTTGAGCAGCCGACGAAGTTCGAGCTTCTGATCAATCTCAAGACCGCGAAGGCGCTCGGTCTGACGATCCCCGCGTCGGTGCTGCAGCAGGCGGACCAGATCATCGAGTAGCTGATGACAGTCCAGCGGCTCCGCGAGTCGATCCGTGACCTGGCGGTGACGGCCGGGCCGATCGTGCTCGTCCTCGCGGTCGCGGTCTGGTTCGCGTTTCAGTTCGTCAAGCCGGCGCCGCCACGTCGCTTCGTCATGACGACCGGCGTGCTCGACGGCGGCTACCATCTCTTCGCCGAGCGTTATCGCGCGGTGCTCGCCAGGCAGGGGATCACGATCGAGCTGCGCTCGTCGGCAGGTGCCGTCGAGAACGTGCGCCGGCTCCTCGATCCAAACAGCGACGTGGCGGCAGGGCTTGTGCAGGGCGGCCTGGCGCCGGCGGATGTCGTGGGCGTCAGCTCGCTCGGCGCGATGTTTTACGAGCCGCTCTGGATTTTCTATCGCAGCGAGCGAAAGCTCGAGCGCATCAACGACCTCGTCGGGCTGCGCATCGCCGTCGGCGCGCCGGGAAGCGGCACGCAGGCCGTCGCGCGGCGGCTGCTCGAGGCGACCCTTGGCGGGCGCGCCACCCTGCTCGACCTCGGCGGCGTGGAAGCCGTGGACGACTTGCGTCGCGGGCGCGTCGACGCGGCCGTCATCGTTGGCGCGCCCGACGCGACGACGGTGCAGCGCGCGCTCGCGGTCCGGAGCGTGCGGCTGATGAGTGTCGCCAACGCGGAGGCGTACGCCCGGCGCTTCCCCTATCTGTCGGCGCTGACGCTGCCTCGCGGCGTCATCGATCTCGCCGGCGATGTGCCGGACGAAAACGTCACGCTGCTGGCGCCGACGGCCGATCTGATCGTTCGCGACGATCTGCACCCGGCGCTCGTCTCGCTTCTGCTGCAAGCCGCCACCGAAGTGCATTCGCCGGCGGGCATCCTCCAGCGGCGCGGAGAGTTTCCCGCGCCGCGCGACTCCGGGTTTCCCCTCAGCGACGACGCGGCCAGGTACTACCGCTCGGGCAAGCCGTTCCTGCAGCGCTTTTTGCCGTTCTGGGTCGCGAACTTCATCGAGCGTGTCATCGTTCTGCTCGTTCCGCTGCTCGCCGTGCTCGTGCCCGCCGTCCGGTTTGCGCCGGCGCTCTACCGATGGCGGGTGCGCGCGCGCATCCTGCGCTGGTACCGTGAGCTACGCGCCCTCGAGTCGCAGCCGCCGTCCGAGGCCGCGCTGAAGCGCGTCGAAGAGATCGAGCGCGGCGTGCGCGCGATTCGAGTCCCGACCGGCTACGCCAACGAGGTCTATCACCTGCGCATGCACCTGCAGCTCGTGCGTGACGCGCTCGACCGCGCGCTGCGTGAATCGGTATCCGTTTCGGAGCGTTGACCCGCCGGGACACGACCGATAGGATGCACGCATGAAGCAGGCGGAACGTCCCGTCCTGTATCGCTGGACGCGCCGCGAATATGCGCGGCTGATCGACCACGGCATTCTGGATGAGGACGACCCGATCGAGCTGCTCGACGGGCTGTTGCTGTTCAAAGAGCCACAGTCAAGCCCACATCGGACGGCGGTGGTCCTCGTCGCGCGGGCGCTCGAGCGTGCATTCGGAGACGGGTGGTTCGTTCAGATTCAGAGTCCAATCGGCCTGGACGACCGATCCGAGCCCGAGCCGGACGTTTCCGTCATTCGCGGCGCTCCGCGGGATTATGTTCACACTCATCCGGCGCACCCGGCGCTGGTCGTGGAGGTCGCCTTCTCGGGGCTCGCTGTCGCACGCGGCCGCAAGGCTCGCGCGTATGCGCGTGCCGGCATCGCCGACTACTGGATTGTGAACCTGGTCGACCGCGTGCTCGAGGTCTATCGCGAGCCAGCGAGAATCCCGGCGGCGCGCCACCGCTGGGGCTACGCCTCGGTCGAGACGCGCGGCGCCGATGCCGGCCTCACACCGCTCGACGCGCCGGCGGCCGCTGTGCTCGTCGGCGATCTGCTGCCGTAGCGCTCAGCTCGTCGGAACGACGGAGTACACGTGCACGGGCTGGCTTCGCGTCTTGAGCTGCACGGCGCCGTGCTCCTCCACGGCGATGAGACGGCCCAGTCCGGCGCGCGTGGTCTCGTCGATCAGGATCGGGCGGCCGAGCACCTTCGTGTGCTGCTCGAGATGGGCGGCGACCACCACCGTGTCGCCCACGCACGTATACGTCACGCGTCGCTCCGTCCCTGTGTAGCCGGCGATGACTTCGCCGGAGGCGATCCCGATCCCGATCTTGATGACCGGTTTTCCGCTCGTGGCCTGCTCGCGCTCGAGGCCGGCCACCAGCTCCAGCATGTCGAGCGCGGCCTGCACGGCGTGCGCGCGGTGGTTCTCCTGCGGCACGGGCGCGCCGAACAGCGCCATGATGCCGTCGCCCACGATCTGATTGACGACGCCGCCCTGACTCTCGATGGCGTCGAACATCAGCGTGTAATAGGTGTTGAGCAGCTCGATCGTCTCCGCCGGCGGCAGCGATTCGGCGAGGGTCGTGAAGCCGCGGATATCCGAGAACATCACGGTGGCGTCCAGGTGCTTGCCGCCGAGCGCGAAGCCGCCCGCCAGCAGCTCCTCGGCCACCTCCGCCGTGGCGAACTTTCGAAACAGCTCGCGGTGCTGATCACGCAGGCGCTTCTTTTCTAGACTTGCGCCCACGCGGGCCCGCAGCAGCACCGGATTGACCGGCTTGAACAAATAATCCTCGGCGCCCATCTCGATGCAGCGGGCGACGCTGTCGACCTCCTCCACCGACGACATCATCACGACGGGGACGTCGCGGAGCTTGGCGTCCGCCTGCAGCGCCTCCAGCGTCTCGTAACCGTTCATCTCGGGCATCTCGATGTCGAGCAGCACGAGATCGGCGGGCCGCGCGCGCAGCGCCTCCAGCGCCTGGCGTCCGTTCTCGGCGAATCGGACACGATGCCCGAGCTGCTCGAGCGTGCGGGCGATGAGCAGCCGGTTGACGCGGTTGTCGTCGACGACGAGCAGGTCGCCCTTGTCGGCGCTACGCGCGCTCACCGTTGACCTCGCGCAGCGCCCGCACCACCCGCTCGCATTCGAGCGCGAGCCGCTCGACGCGCGGTGCGGCGCCGTCGATGCTGCCGGCCCGGGCGAGCATCTCCAGATCCCTGGCGAGCGTGGACAGCGTCGTCGCGCCGAAGCTGGCGGCATTCGACTTGAGCGAGTGCGCCGCGCGGCGGAACGCGTCGGTGTCGAGCCGGCCGAGTGCACGGCGCAGCGTCTCGACCAGCTCATGCGTGTCCTCCACGAAGGTCGCGACCAGCTCCTGCAGGCCGCCGCCCATGGTGGCGCGCAGGCGCTCGAAGGCCGCGGTGTCCAGCAGGTCGCTCGCCGGCGCCGTCCTGGCCGGCTCGGGGGCGGGGGAGGCCGTGCGCTCGAGCGCGGCGATGAGCTCCTCGACGCGGATCGGCTTGCTCACGTAGTCGTCCATGCCGGCGGCCAGACACAGCTCGCGGTCGCCCTGCATCGCGTTGGCGGTCATCGCGACGATGCGGGGGCGGCCCTCGCGCGGGAACCGCCGCGTGATCTCGCGCGAGGCCTCGAGACCGTCCATCTCGGGCATCTGCACGTCCATCAGCACGACATCGTACGGCTGGCGCTCGATGGCGGCGACGGCTTCGAGCCCGTTGGCGGCGACGTCGGCGCGGTAGCCCATCTGCTCGAGCAGCCGCTGCGCCAGCTTCTGGTTCACCACGTTGTCCTCGGCCAGCAAGATGCGCAGCGGATGACGCTGCGCCATGTGCGGATCGAGCTCCCGCCCCGTCGCGGCACGCCGGTCGACGCGCGTGGGCTGCGCGGCGACGGCGGCGACCAGCGCATCGAAGAGCTGCGACGGCTTGATCGGCTTCATGAGATGCGCCGAAAACCCGACATCCTCGGCGGCGGCCTCGCGGCGGCCGAGCGAGGTAAACAGCAGCAACGGCAACACCGTCGCCGGACGGGACTCGCGAATCGCGCGCGCCAGCGTCACGCCGTCCATCTCGGGCATGTGCATGTCCAGGACGCCGACGTCGAACGACTCGCCGGCCAGAATCCAGCCGAGCGCCTCGCGCGGCGATCCCGTGAGGCGCGCCTGCATGCCCCACCGGTCGACGTACGCGGCGACGATGCGGCGGTTGGTCTCGTTGTCGTCCACCACGAGCGCGCGCTTGCCGGCGAGCGTGGGCTGCCTCCCGCGCAGCTCGCGGCGCATACGCACGGCACGCTCGGCCGAACGCGCGCGGATCGTGAAGCGGAACTCCGAGCCCTCCCCCACGCGGCTCTCCACGCTCATGGTGCCGCCCATCATCTCCGTGAGCCGCTTGCTGATGGCCAGGCCCAGCCCGGTGCCGCCGTACTTGCGCGCGGTCGAGGCGTCGACCTGGCTGAACGATTCGAACAGACGCCCGACGCGATCGGCGGGGATGCCGATGCCGGTGTCGCGCACCGAGAACGTCAGCTCGTAGTCGCGGCCCTGGTCGAGCCGCTTCGCGGTCACCGACAGCACGACCTCGCCCGTCTCGGTGAACTTCACCGCGTTGGACAATAAATTCAGGAGAATCTGCCGCAGTCGCGCGATGTCGCCCACGATCGCCGCGGGCGTGTCGTCGGAGATGACGTACGCGAGGTCGAGTCCTTTCTCCGCCGCGCGCGCGGCCACGAGGTCGAGCGCGGCCTCGACGCCCTCACGCAGATCGAACGGCTGGGCCTCCAGATCCATCCGTCCCGCCTCGATCTTGCTGAAGTCCAGCACGTCGTTGATGACCGTCAGCAGCGCGTCGCCGCTCGATCGGACGATCTCCGCGTACTCGCGCTGCTCGTCCGTGAGATTCGTGTTCAGCAGCAGACCGCTCATGCCGATGACAGCATTCATCGGCGTGCGGATCTCGTGGCTCATGGTGGCCAGGAACGCGCTCTTGGCCTCGTTGGCGGTCTCCGCCTCGCGCTGGGCGGCCGCGAGATCGCGGAACAGCCGCGCGTTCTGGATGGCCAGCGCCGACTGGCTCGCGAACGTGCGAAGCAGATCGACGACCTCCGGCGCGAACTCGCCCGGCGTCTTCTTGGTCACCGTCAGGCCACCGACCAGCCGGTCTTCGCGCAACAGCGGGATGCCCAGGAGCGCGCGGGTGCCCGTGCGCACCAGGACGTCGCGCAGCGGACCCTGATACTCGGCCATGTCGGCGACCTGCACGGGCTCACGCGTGACCGCCATGCGTCCCGCGACGCCCTCGCCGCGACGGATCGGCGAGCGCCGCGCTACGGCGACGACCTCGTCGGCGAGGCGGTCGCTCGTGAGCAGGTGGAATTCCTCGCGCTGCTCGTCGTACTCATAGACGCTGCACGAATCGGTGCCCGCGAGCTCGCTGGCTCGCGACACGATCGTACGCAGCACGGTCTCGAGGTCGAGCGTGGAGTTGAGCGTCTGGCTGACTTCCCCGAGCGCCTTGAGCTCCTGGACCGAGCGGGTGAGCTGGCCCGTGCGGGCCTGCAGCTCGGTGAGCAGCCGCGCGTTCTCGATCGCGATGGCGGCCTGGTCGGCGAAGGTCTCCATCAGGGCGATCTGACTGTCGGTGAACGGCCGAACCTCGTGACGGAAGATCATGATCACGCCGAGCAGCTCGTTGGCGCGGAGCATGGGAATGCCCAGGACGGTTCGTGTCGGAATCGGGTCGGCCTGCCCGATCGCGTAGGTGTATTCCGGATCGGCCTGGATGTCGTGAATGTGGATCGTGCGGCGCTGAAGCGCCGCACGAGCGGCGGCGCTGTACCGTCCAGGACGAATCGGATTCTGCTCGGCGAACGCCCGGCGCGCGGCAGACACGTTGTGCGTCGCCGCGACTCGGAGCGCTTCCCCGTCGAAGCGAAAGATGAGCGCGCGCTCGGCCTCGCAGAGCCGCACGGCATTTTCGGCGAGCGTGTCGAACACGGGCTGCAAGTCGAACGTGGAGCGCCCGATGACTTTCAGCAGCTCGCTGGTCGCCGTCTGCTGCTCGAGCGCGACGCGCAGCTCGGTGTTGCGCGCCTCCAGCTCCGTGAAGAGGCGGACGTTCTGGATCGCGATGACGGCCTGGTCGGCGAAGGTCTGCAGAAGCTCTACCTGCCGGGGCGCGAAGTGCCCTGTCTGCACCCGTGCGACGAAGATGGCGCCGATCGCGCGTCCGTCGCGGAGCATCGGTACCGCGAGCCCTCCGCGCCAGCCGCCACCGCGGGCGACCGAAGGATCATAGTCGGGATCGTCGAACGCATCGGGCAGATGTTCGGGCGCACAACTCAGAATGGCCCGCCCGATCATCTGGCGGCGGCTCGGTGGCATCGGGTAGATGCGCTGCACCGCGGCCAGCGCCTCGGGCGTGTAGTTGTAGAACGCCGCGGGACGTTGAATCAGCTCGCCGTCGTACATGCAGACGGCGCCGAAGAGCCCATCGCAGAGCCGGACCGCGCTTTGCACGATCGTGTCGAAGACCGGCTGGACATCGGTCGGTGAGCTCGAGATCACGCGGAGGATCTCGCTCGTGGCCGTCTGCTGCTCGAGCGATTCCGTGAGATCGGCGTTCTTCGCCTGCAGCTCGGTGAGCAGCCGCGCGTTCTCGATGGCGATAGCTGCCTGGTCGGCGAACGTTTCGATCAGGGCGACCTGGCCGTCGGTGAAAGGCCGGACCTCGGGCCGGTAGATGATGATCACTCCGAGGAGCTCGTCCATCCTGAGCATGGGGATGGCTAACACGGTGCGGATCGAATCGCTCTCGGCGCCGTACGTGTACTCGGGGTCGGCCTGGGCATCATGAATGTGGATGGTGCGGCGCTCGAGCGCCGCGCGCGCCGTGCCACTGCCTCGTCCGGGCGAGACTGGGTGCTGTTCGACGAACGCTCGGCGCTCGGGAGTGGCATTGTGGTCGGCGACCACTCTGAGAAGCTGGCCGTCGAAGCGGAAGATGAATGCCGATTCCGCTGAGCAGAGCCGGGCCGCGTTCTCCGCCAGCGTCTCGAAGACCGGCTGCAAATCGAACGTAGAACGCCCGATCACCTTCAGGAGCTCGCTGGTCGCGGTCTGCTGCTCGAGCGCGACGCGTAGCTCGTCGTTGCGCGTCTCCAGCTCGGTGAACAGCTCGACGTTCTGAATCGCGATGACCGCCTGGTCGGCGAAGGTCTGCAGGAGCCTGACCTGCTTGTCGGAGAACGGCAGGACTTCCATGCGCCGGATCAGGATCGCGCCAAGGGCGACGTTCTCGCGGAGCAAGGGAGTCGCCAGGGTTGTGCGATGCAGCGTCTCGCGCTGCGATTCCTTGCCGATCGGATACTCGGCGTCCGACTCCGCCATCAGGTCGTGGACATGAATGGTGCGGCGGTCCACGACGGCACGCCCCGTCACCCATCCTCGATTGATGGGCCGGCTTGCTGTCGGCGGGATCGGTCCATACGAGGCCGACGGGACCAAAGACCCGTCCTGTACGCGGTAGATCTGGGCGTCATTCGCAGCGCACAGTCTTGCCGCGCTCTGGGCCACCGCGTCGAGGACCGGCTGGAGGTCGGTGGGCGAGCTGGAGATGACACGCAGGATGTCACTCGTGGCCGTCTGCTGCTCGAGCGCCTCGGTGAGGTCGGCGTTCTTGGCCTGCAGCTCGGTGAGCAGCCGCGCGTTCTCGATGGCGATGGCCGCCTGGTCCGCGAAGGTCTGCATCAGCGCGATGTGACTCTCGCTGAACGGCCGCACCTCGTGGCGGTAGATGACGATCACGCCGAGGAGCTCGTCCGCCCGGAGCATCGGAATTGCCACGATGGTTCGGTAGGGGTCCACGCTCGGGCCGCCGTACGTGTACTCGGGATCGCTCAGAGCGTCGTGGACGTGAACGATGCGCCGTTCCAGACTGGCGCGGGCGGTGGCACTGCTGCGCCCCGGTGTGATCGGATTCTGATCGAGGAATGCCCGCAGTTCCTCCGACATGTTGTGGGCGGCCACCACTCGCAGGACCCGACCGTCGAAGCGCCAGATCAGCCCCCGCTCGGCCTCGCAGAGCCGTACCGCATTCTCGGCCAGCGTCTCGAAGACCGGCTGCAGATCGAACGTGGAGCGCCCGATGACTTTCAGCAGCTCGCTGGTCGCGGTCTGCTGCTCGAGGGCAACGCGCAGCTCGGTGTTGCGGGCCGCCAGCTCGGCGAACAGGCGGGAGTTCTCGACGGCGATGACCGCCTGATCGGCGAACGTGCGCAGCAGCTGGACCTGCGCCTCGCTGAACACGCCCGGCTCGGACCGGCCGAGCGTGATCGCGCCGATCGCACGGCCTTCGCGAAGCATCGGCACGCCGAGCACCGCGCGGAAGCCGGCCGTGACCGCCGTATCCTGGATCTGATATTCGGGGTCCTCCAGCACATCGGGGATGTGAACGAGCGCGCGGTCGCGAACGGCCCGCGCCGCGCCCCCCGCGCCGCTCGGCGGCATCGGAAACGTCTGTCGCAGGGCCTCGACCCCGGCCGTGCTCGAGCCGTAGATGGCTCCGATGTGCACGAGCTCGCCGTCGTAGCGCGTGACGGTGGCCACCTCGGCTGCGCACAGCTTCGCGGCGTTCTCGGCAATGATCTCGAACACCGGCTGGCTGTCCGTGGGCGAGCGCGAGATCACGCCGAGGATCTGGCTGGTCGCCGTCTGCTGCTCGAGCGCCTCGGTGAGATCGGCGTTCTTGGCCTGCAGCTCGCCGAACAGCCGCGCGTTCTCGATCGCGATGACGGCCTGGTCGGCAAACGTCTTCAGCAGCTCGACCTGGGTGTCCGGAAACGCGCCTCGCTCACGCCGACCGACGGCGATGGCGCCGATCGGCTCGTCTCGTCGCAACATCGGGACGACGAGGAGGCTTCGGAACCCCGCCGACTGCAGCTCGCTCTTGAACGCGTACGCTGGATCGTCGGAAACATCGGGGATCTGAACGACGCCGCGCGTCTGGAGCGCACGCCCCATGGCGGACCGATCATCCGCAGGGGCGGGGAATCGACGCCGGAGCGCTTCGACACTCTCGGCGCTGACGTTGTGGAACGCGGTCATGTGCAGCAAGGCGCCGTCGTAGAGCGCCACCTGCCCATACCCGGCGTTGCAGAGTCGCTGCGCGCTCTCCGCGATGATCTCGAACACCGGCTGGGCATCCGTCTGGACGCGGCTGATCGCACGCAGCACGTCGCCGGTCGCGATCTGCCGAGCGACCGTCTCAGTCAGCTCGCGATTGCGCTCCTCGAGCTCTTTGAACAGCCGCACGTTCTCGATCGCGATGACGGCCTGGTCGGCGAACGTCTGTAGCAGCGTGATCTGCTTGTCGAGGAACGGGGCGACATCCAGCCGGAACGCCGCGATGACGCCGATCGCCGCGCCCTCGCGCAGCAGCGGCACCGCCAGCATCGTGCGATGGCCGAAGCGCTGCTGGAGCTGTCGCCCCACCGGGTACTCGTCGTCGGGTACGGCGGCGAGGTCGGGAATGTGCAGCGTCGCGCGATCGACCACGGCCCGGGTGGCGACCGACTGCCGCGAGAGCGGGATCCGCAGCTCGGGCGGCAGTGACGCGTAAAACGGTCCGATGCCTGCTGCCAACCGCAGCTCGCTGCCGTCGACGAGCAGGATCGCCACATCGTGCGACCCGCACAGCGCCGCGGCGTTCGCGACGACCGTCTCGAACACGGGCTGCACGTCCGTCGGCGAGCTCGAGATGACGCGGAGGATTTCACTCGTCGCCGTTTGCTGCTCGAGCGATTCCCTGAGCTCGTCGTTGGCCTCTGCCAGTTCGCGCGTACGCGCCTCCACGCGCTGTTCGAGATGTGCGTACGACTCCTGCAGCTGCCCGGCCGTGCGGTTGAGCTCCTCGCCGAGCGCTTGCAGCTCGTCCCCCGTGCGGACGTCGATGCGATGACCGAGTTCTCCCGCGCCGATGCGCGCCGCGCCCTCCTGGAGGACCCGGATCGGCGCCACCATGCGTCGGGCCAGCACGACGCTCGCAAGGACGGAAAGGCCCAGGCCGAGCACGAAGATCACGGCGCTGCGGGTGATCGGCGCTCGCAGCGGCGCGTACGCGTCGGCGGCGGGGCGCTCGACGAACACGACCCACCCGAGCGGCGCCATGGCCGCGTGGGCCGCGAGCATCCGGCCACCACTCAGACCGTTGGCGACGACGGTGCTGGACGCGTCGACGGCGGGCGTCGAGCCCTCCGCGCGTGCCGCTTTCACCTGCTCGAGGCTCGACAGATCACGCTGCATGCGCAGCACACGGCCGTCGGGGTGCGCGACGAGGTGGTTGCGGGAATCGACGACGTACGCGTAGCCGCCAGGCCCGACCTCGATCTGCGAGACGATCTTGAGCACCGCCGCGAGGTTGACCTCGGCCGTCGTGACCTCGACGGCATATTTGCCGACGGGCACGGCCAGGCTGGCGTACGGCTGCGATTCGTCCTTCAGATAGACCGGACTCCAGTACGTCTTGCCGCTTCGCGCCGCGACGAACGCGGGCGCCTGGGAGAAGTCTTCCTGGCTGCCGGCGACGTCGAGATCGAGCCGCGAGACGCGAAGCTGCTCCTTGCCTGCGAGGTCGAGGTGGGAGAGCTGCGTGACGGCGGGAACGTTGCGAAGCACCCTCAAGAAGTCGAGCTCGCGCTGCTCCGCCATCGCGACGCCGAGGCCTTCTCGGAACCCGAGCCGGCCGGGGCCGACCTGACTCGCATCGGGATCGTCGGAGGCGGTGCGGGTCGTCTCGCGCACTTGCACCTCGACGTCCTTGAGGAATTGCTCGATGCGTGCGGCCGCGGCCACCGCCTTCGCGCGCTCGACGCGCACGATCGCGCGCTGGGTCTCGCGATACGAGAAGTAGAGCTCGAGCAGGCTCGAGGCCATGAGGACGCCGCCGACGAGCACGAGGAGGACAACGACGTACTTCCGGAACAGCCGACCGCGCGACGTCGGGCGCGTCATCGCCGGAAGGCGTCGGCCCGCAGCAGGATCTTCCGCGGCACGGTGAGGCCGAGAAGCTCGGCGGTCTTGAGATTCACCGCGAGATCGATCTTCTCCGCGCCCTCGACCGGCAGATCGGCAGGGCGCGCGCCGCGCAAGATCTTGGCCACGAGCGTGGCCGCCTGCACCCCCTGCGCGTAGTAGTCGGGCCCGTACGAGACGAGCCCGCCGTAGCCGATCCACAGCGCCGTGCCGAAGACCGCCGGGAGTCGCAGCGTCGTGGACCGCTCGATGATCGCGATGGTCAGCTCGGGATTCGAGCCTTCCGGCGCCAGCACCGCGTCGTCGCGGCGCACCTCCTGCAGCGTGCGCTTGAGCTCCTCCGCATCGTTGACGCCGCGCGGGGCGACCTCGAGCTTCAGGCGCTGCGCCGTCTCCAGGGCCCGCGTGATCATCGGCGTGGTCCCGAGGTCGACGTTGTAATGGATGAGCCAGACGCGGCGCACGTTGGGCGCCAGCGTCTTGAGCACCTCCAGGCGCTTGGCCACGAGCTCGGTCTGGAGACTCGACACGCCGGTCACGTTGCCGCCCGGCTGCGAGAGCGTGCTGACGACGCCGGCGCCCACGGGATCACCGATCAGCGTGAACACGATCGGCACGCTGTCGGTCGCGTCCTTTGCGGCGTGCGTCGCCAGCTCCTGGCTGGTGAAGATCACATCGACGCCGCTCTTGACCAGCGCTTCGGCCGCCGCGGGGATCGCGTTGAGCTTGCCTTCGGTGAAGCGGATGTCGAACGTGACGTCGCGGCCGTCCTCGAAGCCGAGCTCGCGGAGCCCGGCCTTGAGCCCTTCGACGGTCGGGTGGCTCGCGGCCCACGCCGCGTTGATGACGCCGATGCGTGCCGCGCGTCGCGCCTGCTGCGACTCGGCGCTCAGCGTCGAGCCACAGAGCAGAACGGTCACGGCGACCCAGCGGAGGTGACGAGCCCTCACCCGGCCACCAGTTGATGGTAGGCGCCTTCGGCCACGTGGTCCCACGGACCTACGAGCGCCTGAAATTTCGCAAAGGAGGCGTTCACCTTTTTGGCCTGGGGCGTCTTTTCGGACTGCTCTTTGATGACCTCGACCGACAGCTTCTTGAGATCGCGGAGGACGGCGGCCGGAAGCTGCAGCAGCTCGACCTTGCCCTTGAATTCTGTCTTGAGCCGTTCGAGCGCGATCGCATTCTTGGCATGATAGTCGGCCAGCCCGTAGACCTGAACGGCTGCGACGGCATGATCGAGCGTCTGGCGCAGATCCACGGGGAGCGCGTCGTACGCCTTCTTGTTGAAGGTGAACTCGCTCACGGTGCCGGGCTCGTGCCAGCCGGGATAGTAGTAATACCGCGCGCTGTTGTGCAGGCCCAGCTCCATGTCGTCGTGCGGGCCCACCCACTCAGCAGCGTCGATCACGCCCCGTTCGAAGGCGGCGAAAATGCCGGACGCGGGGATCAGCACCGCGGTGGCGCCCGTCTTGGTGATGACCTTGTTGCCGAGGCCCGCGCCGATGCGCATTCGGAATCCCTTGAAATCACCGATCGTGTTGATCTTCTTGCGGAACCATCCGCCCATTTGTGGAGCGAACGCGGGCCCCTGCCGAGGCACGAGGTTGAAGGGCGCGTAGGTTTCCTCCCAGAGCTTGAGCCCATCGCCGTGGTAATACCAGGCGGCCATGCCCTCGGGGTTCATGCCGAAGGGGACGGTCTGGAACCACTCGATCGCGGGCTCTCGGTCAGCCCAGTAGGACGGAGTACCCATGAAGGCTTCGGTGGTGCCTTTGGAGGTTTCAGCGAAGCACGCGAAGTCCGGCATGATCTGGCCGCCCGCGAAGACCTCGATCCGGAAGCGCCCGCCGCTCATCTCCTGGACGATCGTTCCCAAGCGCTGCGCTGAGCCTTGCATCACCTTGAGAGCCGGGGGCCACGTCGTGGACATCCGCCACTGGATCTTCGGCTGCGCGATGACGTTGGGCGCCTCGACAATGGCGACAGCCGCCGCTGCGACCGCCGCTCCGCTCGCTTTCGCGAGGAATCTGCGTCTGTCGGTCACGACGTCCCCGCGACGAGCTGGTGGTAGGCGCCTTCGGCAACGTGATCCCATGGGCTCACGAGGGCCTGGAACTTCGTGTACGACGCGTGGACCTTCCGCGCCATGGGCGTCTTCTCGGATTCTTCCTTGATCACCTCGGCGGAGAGCTTCTTGAGATCACGAAGCACCGGAACCGGAAGCTGGAGGACCTCGACCTTGCCCTTGAACTCGGTGTTGAGCTTCTGGAGGGCGATCGCGCTCTTCGCGCGGAATTCGGCTCGACCGTGGACTTGCACGGCGGCGGTCGCATGATCGAGCGTTTGCCGCAGATCGACCGGGAGGGCCTCGTAGGCCTTTTTGTTGAACCCGAACCCGAGCGTGGTGCCGGGCTCGTGCCAGCCGGGGTAATAGTAGTAGCGCGCGGTCCGGTGTAGGCCCATCAGCATGTCGTCGTGCGGCCCGATCCATTCGGACGCGTCGATCACGCCGCGCTCGAGGGCGGCGTAGATTTCGCTGCCGGGGGTCAGGACTGTGGTGCCTCCCGCCCTGGCGACGACCTTGCCGCCGAGGTTCGGAATGCGCATCCGGAGACCCTTGTAGTCGGCGATCGTGGTGATTTTCTTCCTGAACCATCCCGCCATCTGCGGCGAGTTTGCGAGCGCCGGACGGGGCACCAGGCTGAACGTCGCGTACGCCTCCTCGCACAGCTTGAGCCCGTCGCCCTGGTAGAACCAGGCGGCCATGCCTTGCGGATTCATGCCGAACGGAATCGTGGTGAACCACTCGAGCGCGGGCTCCTTGTCCGCCCAATATTGCCCAGGCGCCATGAACGCCTCGATCTTGCCCTGCGACGCGGCGTCGAAGCATTCGAGCGGCTGCATGATCTGACCCGCCGGAAAGACCTGGATCTGGAACCGACCTGCACTCGTCTCCTCGACGACTTTCGCCAGGCGCTGCGCCGCCCCCTGGAGCACGTCCATCGTCGGCGTCCACGCGGTCGACATCCGCCACTGGACCTTCGGCTGCGCGATGACGTTGGGCGCGTCGGCGACGATGACAGCCGCGACCGCCGTCGTCACGCCTGCCTTGGCGAGGAACCTGCGTCGTTCGATCATGCTGTCCCCGCCACGAGCTGATGGTAGGCGCCTTCGGCCACGTGATCCCACGGGCCGACCAGCTCCTGGAACTTCGTGTACGACGCGTGGACCTTCCGCGCCATCGGCGTTTTCTCAGACTCTTCACGCACGACGTCGGCGGAGAGCTTCCTGAGATCGCGCAGCACGGGCGTCGGCAGCTGGAGGATCTCGACCTTGCTCTTGAACTCGGTGCGGAGTCGCTCGAGCGCGACGGCATTTTTCGCGTGATAGTCCGACAGCCCGTACAGCTCGGTAGCCGCGGCGGCATGGTCGAGGGTGCGGCGCAGATCGACCGGGAGCGCCTCGTACGCCTTCCGATTGAAACCGAATTCGGTCATCAGCCCTGGCTCCTGCCAGCCGGGATAGTAGTAGTAGCGCGCGGTGTTCTGGAGGCCGAGCTTCAGGTCGTCATGCGGCCCGACCCACTCTGCGGCGTCGATGACCCCGCGCTCGAGGGCGGGGTAGATATCTGCGGCGGGCGTCAGAACCGCCGCGCTGCCCGCCCGGACATAGACCTTCGCGCCCAGTGGCGTGCCGATCCGCATCTTCAGGCCTTTGTAGTCGGCGATGGTGCTCAGCTTCTTTCGGAACCATCCGGCCATCTGGGGCGCCGGTGACACCGCGGGACGCGGCACGACGTTGAGTGGCGCGTACGTTTCCTCCCAGAGCTTCAGTCCGTCGCCCTGATGCAACCAGGCAGACATGCCCTCGGAGTTCATGCCGAACGGGATCGTCGTGAACCACGCGGCCGCCGGCTCTTTCGCCGTCCAGTAGTACGCCGTCGCCATGAACGCCTCGATCGTTCCCTTGGCCGCGGCGTCGAAGCACTCGAGCGGCTGCACGATCTGACCACCGGCAAAGACTTCGATCCGAAAGCGTCCGGCGCTGGTTTCCTCGACGATCTTCGCCAGGCGCTGCGCCACGCCCTGAAGATGGTCGAGCGCAGGCGTCCACGCCGTCGACATCCGCCACTGGATCTTCGGCTGCGCGATCACGCTCGGCGCGTCGACAGCGACCGCCGCCGTCGCGGCGAACGCGACGCCCGCTTTCGCGAGAAATCGCCGCCGGTCGGTGCTCACGCGCGCCGTGTCAGCACCTCCGCCGCCGCCTTCTCGACCACGGTTCCCTTGAAGAAGTCCGGATTCGTCTCGCCCCAGAACCGCACCGCGTTGGCGAACGTGAAATCGCGGAAGTCGTTCTCGTCGAGCAGACCGTGCTCGACCAGCTCGTACGCTTCGGGCACGACCTCGGTCATGTCCGGGACGTCGAAGTGCCCGATGTCGGAGCTGAAGAACGCGTTGAGGCGCGCGCCCATGGGATTGGCTTTGCGATTGAACGCCCAGGCGTTGATCGGATCATCCGCCTCGCAGCCGAAGTAGAACCGTTTGACGTAGAGGTCCTGAAAATCGTCCTTGCGAGTGATCTTGCACCGCGCGTAGTCGTCGAGCTCTTCCACGCCACCGGTGCCGTCGCCGTTGTCGTCCAGCCCTTCACCGCGACGGACGGCATCGATCACGCCCGGCTTGCCGTACTTCTCGACCAGCGCAAGCAGTCCCTTGCGGTCGAGGTTGGCCGGCTTCGTATTCTCCAGCGCGTCCAGCTTGCGCTTCTCCCAGTGGCCGATGAGATCCGCGTAGAGCGAGCACGCCCAGCCCACGCCGCCCTCGAGGAAGCCGAAGTTGAGCTTCGGGTAGCGCCGGGTGACGCCGCCGAAGAAGATCGCTTTCGCCATCGCCTCGCTGGCGGAGGCGAAGTGTCCGATGTGGTTGTAGCAGAAGTTCGATGGCGAGTTGCGCAGCAAGATCGAGCGCGCGCCGTTGTGGAAGCTGGGCGCGATGCGCAGCTCGGCGAGCTTCTGCCATACCGGCTCGTAGTCGTGCTCGCTGTCCTCCCGCATCGCGATCGTGTCGTACCACTCGACGAACTTCGCGGCCTCCGGGTGTTCCTCGACGAGCGCAGGAATGGGGCGGCGGATGAGGCTGCCCATCATGACCACGCGCAGGCCGAGCTGCTTGGACACGAACTCGAGCTCCTCGACCGCCTCCTCCGGCGAGTACATCGGGATGATGGCGGCCGGGATGATGCGGTCGCTGTACGGATGGAACTGCTCCGCCGTGAAGACGTTGTACGCGCGGCACAGTGCGCGGCGCAGCTTCTCGGGCGGCAGCCGGTAGTAGCCCAGGCCGGCCGTCGGGTAGATCACGCAGAAGTCCAGGCCGAGGTCGTCCAGCCGTTCGTAGAGCAGGCGCGGCAGCATGGCGGTCGCGCGGTCGAGCGTGTTCTTGGTCGGCAGAAACCAGAACGCTTCCTGGCCGATCCGGCGCCGCCGCCGCTCGGCCACCGTCATGCGAAGCGAGTTGGGGATGCGCGCGCTCGCCATGTCGAGCGCCTCGACGGCCGTGTCGCCACCGATGCGTCGGAATTCCTCGCGCATGTGCGGGGCGAATTCGGCCCAGTGGCCATCGGCATCGACGATGGGATGGTTCAGGCGCGCGCGCAGCTTGCGTGCCTCGGTGGGCGTTGTGCTGAGCATGGTCCACTCCTCGTGCGTCGTTGTGCGAGCCCCGGCGATCGGCCGGCGCGCAGTGGGCCATTGTAGCCGCGAGCCGAGACGAAGTCAGGGGCACCAAGGTCCAATGCGGCCGGCGCTTGACGCTGGCTGCCGCGGTGACGGACGATGGCGGTCGGCATGCGCTGTCCGAGTTGTCAGGCCGAAAATCCCGCAACCAATCGATTCTGCAGCCAATGCGGGACGGCCCTGGCCGCGCGTTGCCCGCAGTGCGGCGCGGAGGTCGCGTCCGGCTCGCGCTTCTGCGGCCAGTGCGGCGCCCGAGTCGCCTCGGCGACCGAGCCCGTCAGCGCCGCGACGCAGAGCGCGCCCAGCCGCTATACCCCGAAGCATCTCGCCGAAAAGATCCTCAGTAATCGCTCGGCGCTGGAGGGCGAGCGCCGCGTCGTAACCGTGCTCTTCGCCGACATGGCGGGCTTCACGGCAATGGCGGAAAAGCTCGATCCCGAAGACGTGCACCGCATCGTCGACCACTGCTTCGAGCTGATCGCCGCCGAAGTGCACCGCTTCGAGGGCACGATCAATCAGTACACCGGCGACGGTGTCATGGCGCTGTTCGGCGCGCCGATCGCGCACGAGGACGGGCCACGACGCGCGGTGCACGCCGCGCTCGGCATCCAGCGCGCGCTGCGCGAGTATGGCCACGAGCTCACCACCTCGCATGGATTCTCGATCGGGATGCGCATCGGCCTCAACACCGGCCCCGTGGTCGTCGGGCGGATCGGCGATGATCTTCGGATGGACTACACGGCCGTCGGAGACACGACGAACCTCGCCGCGCGCCTGCAACAGCTGGCGCGGCCGGGCAGCGTCGTCGTGAGCGAGGCCACGTACCGGGCGATCAGTGGATTCTTCGAGTCGCTGGACCTCGGCGAGATCTCGGTGAAGGGCCGCGCGGCCGTCCACGCGTTCGAGATTCTGCGCCCGCGCGGGCGGCGCTCACGACTCGTGATCGCCGCCGAGCGTGGCCTCACGCCGCTCATCGGCCGAGACCGCGAGCTCGGCACGCTGCTCGATCTCTTTCGCGAGGTCAAGGCGGGTCGCGGGCAGATGGTGTACCTCGCCGGCGAGGCGGGGATCGGCAAGTCGCGGCTGCTCCACGAGTTTCGCCGGCGCCTCGCCGAGGACGGCGAAGAGGTGACCTGGCTCGAAGGCCAGTGCGTTTCGTTCGGTCAGTCCATCCCGTTCTTGCCGGTCATCGACCAGCTCCGGCGAAACTTCGACATCGAGGAGCTCGACGGCGAGCCCGAGATCATCGCGAAGGTCGAATACGCGATGCGGCGCATGGGCGGCCTGGAGCCGCACATTCCGTACGTCCGCCACCTGCTCTCCGTCGACGCCGGTGATCCCGCCATCGCCGCCATGGACGCGCTGTCTCGGCGCCGGAAGATCCTCGAGGCCATCCGCGCGCTCAGTGTCCGCGGGGCCGCCCGACGCCCGATCGTGTTCGTGTTCGAGGACCTGCACTGGGTGGACTCGAGCTCGGAGGAGTACCTCGGCTCGCTGCTCGACTCCATCACAAGCCTGCCGATCATGCTGATCCTCACCTACCGGATCGGCTATACCCCGCCGTTCGGCACGCGCACATTCGCAACGGCGCTCACGCTGCGCAGCCTGTCGGAGGCCGACGCGCTCGCGATGGCCGGCCGTGTCCTCGGCAGCGAGAATTTCCCTCCCGAGCTGAGAACGGCGCTCATGGAAAAGGCCGAGGGCGTGCCGCTCTTCGTCGAGGAGGTGACGAAGACGCTGCTGGACCTCGGCGTGCTGCGGCGCGAAAACGGCGTGTACCGGATGGTGAAGGGCCTCGGCGAGGTCAGCGTGCCCGACACGATCCAGGGCATCATCATGGCCCGCCTCGATCGGCTCGGCGAGGATGGCAAGCGCACGGTCCAGCTGGCGTCGGTGATCGGGCGCCAGTTCCTCAAGCGACTGCTGGAACGCCTCTCCGAGACGACGGAACGGCTCGAGGGGTTGCTCGGTGAGCTGAAGGGCCTCGAGATCATCTACGAGCAGGGACTCTTGCCCGAGGCCGCGTACGTCTTCAAGCACGCGGTGATCCAGGATGTGGCGTACCAGAGCCTGCTGGTTCAGCGACGTCGCGCGCTGCATCGGGCGGTGGGCGATGCGATCGAGGAGCTCTACGCCGACCGGCTGGCCGATCACTACGAGGAGCTCGCGCACCACTTCTCGCAGGCGCAGGCGTGGCCGCGCGCCTTCGACTACCTTCTGCGCTCCGGCGACAAGGCGCGCGACGCGTATGCCAACGAGACCGCCCTCGATTTCTACGCTCGCGCGCTCGAGGCGGGAGCGCAGGCCGGCGCCGCGGTGCCCGCCCAGCGGCTCATGGAGGTGTACCAGCGCCGCGGTCGGCTCAGGATGGTTCTCTCGCGTCATACCGAGGCCATCGCCGACATGGAAAAGATGCTCGAGCTCTCGCGGACGGCGGGTGACCGGCGCGGCGAAGGTCAGGCCCTCGTCGAGCTCGGGTTCGCGCACTATGCGACGCTGTCCGGCGAGCACCGCGCGGACATGGAGCGCTATGCGGAGGCGGCGCGCGCGGTCGCCCGCGAAACCGGTGACGACCTCGTGCTGGTCCGAAGTGCGTTTCTTCTCGGACTGGTCGACCAGGTCGAGGGGGATCTGGACGCCTCCGCACGCCATCTCGAAGAGGCGGTTCGACTGGCCGAGGGCAAGGACTTCAAGGAGACCGTCGGCCAGAGCCTCGTCATGCTCGGCGCGACCTCGGCATGGCGCGGCGACTTCCGGAAAGCGCTCGACGCGCTCCAGCGCGGCGAGATCATCGCGCGCGACGCGCATGACACCTTCCACGAAAACCTGTGTTTCGCCTTCCGCTGCATCGCGCACGGCGCGCTCGGGCAGTTCGACGAGGCGCTCATCGTCATCCAGGACGGCCTGGCGCGGGCGCGGGAGCGCAACCTGTTCTTCAACATCGGCCGTCTCACGAACAGCCTGGGCTGGCTGCACCAGGAGGTCGGCGACTTCGCGAGGGCCACCGAGTACGACCGCGAGGGAATGGACCTCGGCCAGCGCCACAAGATTCCGAACGTCGAGATCAGCTCTCTCATCAATCTCGGCAACGATCACGTCGCGCTTGGCGAGCCCGGCACCGCGCTCGCGCTGCTCGAGGAGACGCGCGGACGCATCGCGAAAGCATTCGGTGTCCACCGCTGGCGCTGGGCCATGCGGGCCGCGGTGCCGCTCGGGGCGGCATTGATCGCCGTCGGCGAAACCGGCAAAGCACTCGAGGACATCGACTCCGGCCTCGATCTGGCGCGCCGGACGCGGTGCCTCAAGTATCTGGCGCTGCTGCTCGCGCTGCGAGCCGAGCTGGCGTTCGGACAGGGTGACCGCACGCGTGCCGAGGCCGATAGCCGGGAGGCATTGCAGCTCGCGCAGTCGATCGGCTACCCGACCGCGACGTGGCAGATCGCGCATCTGCGCGGCCGCATTCTCTCTGACGCCGGTCGCATCGAGGAAGCGTTCGAGAGCACGCGGCTCGCCGTCGAGACGATCGACGCGACAGCCGCCCGCATCCCTCGCGCCGAGATGCGAGCGGCCTTCGACGCCTGGCCTCGCGTGCACGCCGTCCGCGAGGCGTTCGATCGCCTGCGGCGCGGCTGACCGCTACTTCGCGAGCGCCGCCTTGGCCTGACGCAGCTCGGGCCTGTCCCCGTCCGCGCCGTCGCACATCGACACGAGCTTCGCGTACAGCGTCTTGGCCTTCGCGGCATTTCCAGACAGCTCCGCGGCGCGCGCCGCGCCGAAGAGACCGTTGAAGCGGTTGGGCTCGCGTGTCGCGGACGCTTCGAATTCGACGAGAGCCTGTGCGGGCTGATTGAGATCCAACAGCAGCTCACCGAGCAGCTCGCGCGCCGGCACGACCGGCGCCGGCGTGACCGGATGCTTCTCCGTCGAATCCTCGAGGTCCGCGGCGGTGCGCATCAGCTTCAGGGCCTCGTCGTTCTTGCCTTCTGCGCGTGCGGCCCATGCCGCCGCCGCGTGCTGCTGCACCTCGACCTGCGACGCCCAGTACGTCTGCTTGGCGGCGATCAGCGACGCGCGATAGCCCTCGAGCTTCTGCACGTCGGCGCGCGCGCTCGCCGCATCGCCGGTGCGGGCGGCGCCAATCGCACGGCCGAACGACGTGATGGCTTCGCCCCACGCGAAGCGGTCCCACGGGAACGGCTTGGAGGCCGGCGTCAGCGCGGCGGCCTCGCTCCAGCGATGCCGCTCCAGCGCGAGCCGCGCCGGAATCGCGGCGTAGGCGTAGGCGGCGACGAAGCTCTCCGGCTCTGCCTTCTGCATCGCCGCGAGCTCCTCGAGCACCGCCCGCGCCTGCTTGTCCTGGCCTGTCTGCAAATACGCGTAGACGACGTAGTCGAGCGCGTGCAGCGTCTGGTCCCACACCGTGTCCTTGCCCATGCGCGCGTAGTACGCCTTGCCGGCGTTCGCGGAGGCGCGATTGGACTCGATCGACTCCTGCCACAGTCCCAGCCGCGTGAAGATGTGTGCGGGCATGTGCTGCGCGTGCGGCACCGATGGCGCGATCTTGGCGTAGCCGCGCGCGGCGACGAGGGCGCGGCTGGCCAGCGGCGGGTAGTCGTAGCTGTGAATGATGTAGTGCGCGACGCCGGGATGATTCGGCTGCTCGGCGAAGACCTTCTCGAGGATCGCGCCCGCCTTGAGCTGATTGGCGTACGTCTTGTCCGTCGGCGCGGCCGTCGCGGTCAACGCGAGCGCATAGAACACCGCGGCCTCGCGATCGTCCGGGTAGCGCTGGGAGACCTGCTCCATCGCTTTTTCGTACGCCAGCGCCCGCGTGCGATGGTCGAGCTTGTCGTGGTCGCGATAGTACGTGGCGATGGCGCCGATGTAGTCCTTCTCCCGCGGTGTCGCGGCGAGCGCGCGCGTCTTGTCGAGCGCCGCGCCCGCCTTCTCCAGCATCGCCGGGCTCGGCGGCTGCCAGAGCGGGTAGTACACGCTCATCGCCATGCCCCAGTAGCCGATCGCACACGTCAGCTCCGCGGTGGTGACCGCGGTGAACGTCTTGAGTGCTTCCTCGTACCAGAACGAGTGCAGCAGCGCGACCGCGCGCTCGAATTCGGGCTGCACGGCGGGCGTACACGACGTCGGGAAGCGGACGCTGCCGAGCGTTTCGCCGTCGTGAGCCGACGCCACGGCCGGGCCTGCGAGCACGAGCACGATCAGCGCGAGAGCCGGGAATCGAATCGTCATGGCTTGGTCCTCCTGTGTTACTCGTCCACGTCCACGTCGAGCGCCAGGCGCCCCGCGAAGCGTCGCTGCGCGGGGCCGCGCATCGCGTGGTAGCGCGCGCCCTGTACGTCGCGGAAGAGGCGCTCGAGGCCGGCGCTGCGGAAGAATCCGGCGCCCCCCGCCGTCTCCATCGCGAGCTCGACCGTCCGCAGCGCCGCCTGCCCGACGAGCGCGCGGCCGATCATGATCTCGTTCGTGACGTCGGCGCCGACGCGACCGCGATTGGCCGCATCGACCATCGAGCGCCACGCCAGCCGCGCCGCCGCCAGCTCGGTGTCCATGGCGCCGACCATGTCCTGGGTCGCCGGATCGTTGCGGCGGCGAGCGGCTTCGCGCACGGCCGCGTCGCGCGCGGCTTCGGCCACGCCGGTGTAGACGGAGTAGATCAGCGGCAGCGCGACGGCGGCGACGATGTGCCACGCGTGTGACCAGCGGCCCGACGGACGCCGCACGCCGATGGCGGCATCGGGCACGAAGACGCCGTCCAGCGTCACGTCGTTGGAGCCCGTGGCGCGCATCCCGAGCGTGCGCCAGTTGTCGTGCACGCGCACGCCTGGTGTGTCGAACGGAATGACGAAGTGCAGCACCGTTGGACCGTCCGCCGGATCGTCGTACACGGCCATCGTCGAAAACAGGTCGGCGGCCGGGGAGCCGCTGGCGAAGATCTTTCGCGCGCTCACGCGATAGCCGCCGTCGACCTTCTCGGCGCGTCCGGTGCCGGCGAGCCAGTCCGAGCCGCCGCTGCTGGCGAGGATGAGCTCGTCGGCGGCGATCCGGCGTAGCAGACCGTCGACCGCCGCGCGCTCGTGGCGCCAGCGCCACACCGGGATCATGACCTGGTGCGTGTGCATGGCGAGCGCGAGCGCCGTGGACGAGCAGCCGCGCGCGAGGCGCCGCAAGACGTCGCACAACTCGGGATGTGAGGCGTCGCCGCCGCCGAGCTCGGCGGGCACGGCCGCGGAAAACACGCGGCGGTGGCGCAGGTCGGCATAGTTGTCGGACACGAACGTGTCGTGGGCATCGTGGCTGGCGGCGCGAGCCGCGAAGAGCGGGGCCAGCTCGTCGGCCACCGCCACCCAGTCGGTCCGCTCGGTGCGATCGGTGCGGATGGTGTCACTGGGCATGTGATTGTCCTCCGCCAGTGACAATGGCAGCCCTCCCGGTCCTCGCCAAGACCAAAAAATGGACTTGCCGCGTCCAGGAGGCGCGCCTACAGTCAGGGCTCATGAAAGGCTATGGCCAGTTCTGTCCCGTCGCCGTCGCGTCCGAGATCTTCGCGGAGCGCTGGACGCCGCTGATCCTGCGCGAGCTGTTCACCGGCTCGCGGCGCTTCAACGAGATCCGGTCCGGGATGCCGCTCATCTCGCGCACGCTGCTGAGCCAGCGGCTGCGCGAGCTCGAAGACGCCGGCGTCATCGAGAGCAGCGCCCTGCCGGCGGGTCGCGGCCGCGAATACCGCCTCACCAAGGCGGGTGAGGAGTTTCGCGAAGTCGTCGAGCAGCTCGGCGCCTGGGGCCAGCGCCATGCCGGGCAGCAATTCGCGCCTCACAACCTCGACCCCGCGTTACTGATGTGGGCCATGCACCGCCGCATCGATCTCTCGCGGCTGCCCAAGCCGCGCGTGGTCGTCCGGTTCGAGTTCCGAGGCGTGCCCGCGCGGTGCATGCAGGTGCGCACCGCATGGCTGGTGCTGGAGCCGGCGGGCGCGGACGTCTGCATGCGCGATCCGGGTTTCGAAGTCGATCTCGTCATCCGCGCGGACGTCGGCGCGCTGGCGCGTGTGTGGGCGGGGCACCTCGCATGGGCGGATGCGGTGCGCGCCGGCGGCATCAAGCTGGAGGGACCGCGCGCGCTCGTCGAGGAGTTTCCCCGCTGGCTGCTGCTCAGTCACTTCGCGCACGTCCTGAAGCCTGCGCGCGTCGGCTGAGCGCACGACCATGGCCACCGACCTTCACGACTTCTCGATTGCGGAGCTGTCCGCGCGGATCGCGGCGCGCAGGCTGTCACCGGTCGAGCTCACCGACGCGCTGATCCGGCGCATCGAGGATTACGATGGCCAGACGGGCGCGTTCATCACGCCGACCTTCGATCTTGCGCGACGGCAGGCGCGGGAGGCCGAGGCCGAGATCGCGTCGGGCCGGTACCGCGGGCCGCTGCACGGCATCCCGTTCGCGCTCAAGGATATCTACGACACCCGTGGGATCCTGACCTCGGGCCACTCGCGCGTGTTCATCGATCGCATTCCGTCCCAGGACGCGACGACGGTGCGCAAGCTCTACGAGGCCGGCGCGGTGCTGCTCGGCAAGCTCGCCACGCACGAGATGGCCCATGCGGGCCCGTCCTTCGACCTGCCGTGGCCGCCCGCGCGCAATCCCTGGAACCTGGAGCGCTTCACCGGCGGCTCGTCATCGGGTTCGGGCGCAGCGGTCGTCGCCGGGATGGTGCCGGTCGCGCTCGGCTCGGACACCGGCGGCTCGATCCGCGGGCCGGCTTCGCTGTGCGGCGCCGTGGGTCTCATGCCGACGTTCGGCCTCGTGAGCCGCACCGGCGTGATCACCAACTCGTACACGTTCGATCACTGCGGGCCGCTTGCGCGCACCGTCGCAGACTGCGCGCTGGTGCTGCAGGCGCTCGCCGGTCACGACGCGGCCGACCCGGGCAGCGTGGACCGGCCGATCCCCACATATAAGGATGCGCTCGGCGGGGACCTGCGCGGCCTCCGTATCGGCGTCCTGCGCCATCACTGGGAAGCGGACATGCCCGCGTCCCCGGACGTGCGCCGCGCGATGGACGCCGCGCTGGATGTGCTGCGCGGGCTAGGGGCGACGCTCGAGGAGTGCCGCGTGCGGCCGCTTGCCGAATACTTCGACGTCAAGATCATCATCGCCGAGAGCGAGATCTTCAGCATCCACCAGCCGAATCTGATCGCGCGGCCGAAAGACTTCGGTGCCGACTTCCGCTCGCGCGTGCTGCCCTCGGTGCTCTTCACCGCCAACGACTACGTCCAGGCGACGCGCGAGCGCCGTCGCATGGTGCTCGAGATGCAGCCGCTGTTCGAGAAGTTCGATGCATTCGTGACGGCGGGGATGGGCGAGGCGCCGCGGCTGTCGGACTATCGCAGCGTCTCGTTCTGGCAGAGGCCGAGTCTGCTCACGGCGTGGAACGTCACCGGCCAGCCGGTGCTCGCGCTGCCCAACGGCTTCGGCGCCAATGGTCTTCCGCTCGGGATGCAGATCCTCGGCCGTCCGTTCGGCGAGACGACGATCCTGAAGATCGGCCACGCGTACGAGCACGCGACCGAGTGGCATACGCGACGGCCGCGCCTCGTCCCCGGCGCAACGGCACCGGACGTCACGCCGCCGCCGATGCTGTCTGGCGGCGCGGATCAGGCCGACGCCGACACGCGGGATGCGTGCGTGAAGGCCGCGCGGCGGGCGGGCATCCAGCTCGACGAGCTGATGCTAGCGCAGCTGCTCGAGGGCGCGCCGTACGCGCTGGGGATGGTCGCGCGTCTACGTCGCGGCTGACCGCTCAGTCGAGCAGGTCGAGACAGCCGAGATCGTGCACCGCGCTCATGATGCGGTCGAGGTGATTCCACCAGACCCAGGCGCCGATCCCGTGTTGCGCCTGCCACATCGGCGTCACGATTTGCCAGAGTGCGGAGAGCCGGTAGTCCTGCGACAGTGCGTCGAACGAGTAGTCGCGCACGCCGCCGGCCACGAGCGCGTTGTGATAGCGCCGAAGCATTGGCCGCTCGTGGCGTCGCCGCCAGTCAGGGTAGCAGTGCACGGCGATCATGTAAGCAAGGTCGTCGGTCGCGGTGTCGACATGCCAGGCGTCCCAATCGATCAGTCGCACGTCATCGGCGGCGAGAGTCCGCGGCAGCAGCGCGTTCCACACGTGGGCGTCGCCGTGAATGATCGTCAGGTTCCGGTGCGAGCGGTATCGGTCGAGCAGCCGCGGCGCCGCCGCGAAGAGGCGCTCGTACACGCGCTTGCGGTCGGTCGACAAACGGTCGCCGAGGCGATCGACAAACGCGGCGAAATCCTTCTCGAACGTGGCGAGCTGGCGATCGAATACGCCGGCCTCATCGGCGAACGCGCCGACCGAGACGCCGAGGCGCTCGTTGTCCCACCACGCCGCGTGAAACCGCGCGTGCGCGTCCACCACGGCCTGGAACCGCTCGAGCGACGGCGGCAGCGGCCATTCGCCCAGCGTCTCGTGTGAGGCGCTCAGGTCTTCGAGCATGAGCTGCCACGGCCGTCCCGGATCGGCGACGCCGTCGTAGCACCGTGGTAACAGGCCGGCCGGCGTCCCGGCGGCCACGACCTGATAGAAGCCGACCTCCTTGCGCCCGAGCTCGCGGACGCGCTCGTCGATGTCCTCACGCTCGGTCTTGAAGAAGATGTGCGACGGGGCGCCGTCGGCGCCGGGGCCGTACGTCAGGCGCAGCCGCGTAACTCTGGAGATCGGCATATCGCGCGAGCTCTCCGCCGCGACGTCGATGACCTTGCCACCGGCAAGCACGCCCGCGCGGCGCAGGACCATGGTCAGACGATCGGGCGTGACGTCCGACGGCAGCGGCGTCATGCCGGCCATGGTACGGTACATCGCCGTCGCGGGAGACGCGGGGACGACACGCAAGAGGAGGCGCCGTGAACATTCGACCCAATCGGCTGAAGCAGACGCTGGCGGCGGGCCGCGTCGCGACGATCATCGGCGGCACGAACGATCCCGATCTCATCGATCAGCTCGGCACGCTCGACGTCGACGGCATCTGGCTCGAGGGTGAGCACGGCGGTGTCGACTATGCCGACCTCGGCAACCTCACCCGCGCCTGCGACCTGTGGGGCAAGACGTCGGTCGTACGCGTGATGGACAACGACTACGCGACGATCTATCGCACGCTCGACCGCGGCGCGCAGGCGATCGTCGTGCCGCACGTCAACAGCCGCGCCGAGGCCGACGCCGTCGTCGAGGCCGGCAAGTTTGCGCCGCTCGGCAAGCGCGGCATGTTCACGAGCCGGCAGGGCTTCGGCGTCGACGACTACTTCAAGACGGCCAACGACCAGAGCATGCTGATGGTGCTGATCGAGGACATCGCCGCCATCCCGCGTCTAGACGAGATTCTGAAAGTCGATCACATCGACGTGTTCTTCGTGGCGCCGAGCGATCTGGCCACGTCGATGGGCCACATCGGCAACGTCGGCCATCCCGACGTGCAGCGGACGATCGACGGCGCGATCACCAAGATCGTCCAGGCCGGCCGCGTGGCGGGCACGCTCGTCACGCTCGCCAACGCCGAGCGCTATACGGCCATGGGGGTGCGCGTGCTCTTCAGCGTGGTGTTCCCGTGGATTCAAGCCGGTGCCACCGATCTGCTCGCGCGCGCCGCGGCCGGCGCCAAGGCGTTCCGTAAGTGACGACGGTGGACACCGTCCGTGGCCCCGTGGCCACGGCCGAGCTGGGGCCGACGCTGATGCACGAGCACATCGTCACGCGCTCGCCGGGCGTGCAGGAGAACTGGCCGCACCTGTGGGACCGGGCCGAGATCCTCAGACTGGCCGAGCGCAAGCTGACCGATCTGCACGCGCGGGGCATCCGCACGATCGTCGATCTCACGACGGTCGATCTCGGCCGCGACATCGGGCTGATCGCCGAGGTCGCGCGGCGCTCGCCGGTGCACATCATCGTGGCCACCGGCGTGTGGTGGATGCCACAGCGGTACTTCAACGCTCACGGGATCGATGCGGTCGCCGATCTGTTCATCCGTGACATCACGCAGGGGATCGGCGAGAGCGGCGTCAAGGCGGCGATCATCAAATGCGCGACGGACACGGCGGGTGTCACGCCCGTCATCGATAACGTGCTCCGCGCTTCCGCGCGCGCGCAGAAGGCGACCGGCGTGCCGATTTCCACGCATACGTGGGCCGCAGGCCGCTCCGGCGAGGCGCAGCAGGCGATCTTCGCCCAGGAGGGCGTGGACCTGACTCGCGTCATCATCGGCCACAGCGGTGACAGTGACGATCTGAAGTATCTGCGCGGGCTGATGGAGCGCGGCAGCACGATCGGCATGGACCGGTTCGGGCTCGACAACTACCTGCCGACCGACAAGCGCGTCGAGGTGCTGGCACGACTGTGCGCCGAGGGCTATGCGGGCAAGATGGTGCTCTCGCACGACGCGAACTGCTGGACAGACATGCTGTCCGAGGACGCGAAGCGCCGGACCCGTCCGAAGTGGCATTACACCCACATCTCGGACGACATCCTGCCCGCGCTGCGCAAGGCCGGCGTCACCGAGGATCAGATCGATCAGATGCTCGTGCGTAACCCGCGCGCGATCTTCGAGGCGCGCAAGAATGGCTGAGCTTCCGATCACGCTGACCTGCGGCGACTACGCGCGCCTCATGCCGCTCGCCACGGGCGAGGTGAAGCCCAAGGGCATTGCGCTCCGAATCCTGCTCGGCAGCCGCGGCTCGTGGCCGCAGCGCGCCGAGATGTTGCGCCGCGCGGTGCAGGACCCGGCCGTGCAGGGCGGCGAGTGGTCGATGGCGCAGTATCTCTATGCGCTCGATCGAGGCGATCGCGCGCTCGTCGGGCTCCCGGTCTTTCCGTTACGCAACTTCACCGCGCGCGATCTGTACGTGCGCCGGGGCGGGCCGATCGCGAAGCCGGCGGATCTGATCGGCAAGCGCATCGGAATGTACAGCTACACCGCGAGCGGCTCGATCTGGTATCGACACTTCCTGCGCTTCGTCGGTGTCGAGCCGGAAAACATCGAGTGGTGGATCGGCGACATCGACACCCCGTGGTCCACCACGCCGATGGACCAGGGGCTTCGCGCTGGCGTGAAGACGCCGCCGCCGGGCCGGTCGCTGTCCGACATGCTGATCGCGGGCGATCTCGAAGCGATGTACAGCCCACCGCGGCCACAGGCCTACCATCCCGAGCGCGGACCGGTGGCGCGGCTGTTCCCGAGCTTCCGCGACGTCGAAGCCGAGTACTTCCGCGCGACCGGCGCATTTCCGCCGCAGCATCTCATCGTCCTGCGGCGTGAGGCCTGGGACGCGAACCGCTGGATCGCGCAGAGCCTCACGGACGCGTTCATCGCCGCCAACGACTGCTTCGCGGCGGCACAGCGGGGATTTCCGTATGCGACGCCGTGGCTCGAGGCCGAGCTCGAGGCGACTGCCGCGGTGATGGGCGACGACTCTCATCCCTACGGGTTCGAGAAGAACCGCGCGCAGATCGAGATGTTCACCGCCGAGGCGTTTCGGCTCGGCTTCACCAGGCGCCGGGTGACGCCCGAAGAGTATTTCGCGGACTACCTCGGGAAAGGCTGATCGCCACGCCTTCGATTCTGGTCAACGGCGTCCCGATCGCGTACGCGACGGCCGGGTCCGGCGGGCCGCCGGTGTGCTTCGTTCACGGCACCGGCGGTTCGAGCGCGGCGTGGGTGCATCAGCTCGAAGGCCTCGCCGACGTCGCCCGCGTCATCGCCGTCGATCTGCCTGGGCACGGCCGCTCCGGCGGCAGCATCCCCAAGCGCATCGAGGACGCCGCTGCGATCGTGGCGGACTTCCTCGACGCGCTCGGGATCGCGCGCGTTGTCATCGGCGGGCACTCGATGGGCGGGGCCATCGCGCAGCAGTTCGCGTTGGCGTATCCCGAGCGCGTGGAGGGCGTGATCCTCGTCGGCACCGGCGCGCGCCTGCGCGTATTGCCGCGGCTGCTCGAGCTCCTGGCGAGCGATTACGTCAAAGGCGTCGATCTGTTGATGTCCCTCGCGGTCGCGGCGAAGGCGCCCGCCGAGCTGCGCGCGTCGCTGCATCGGTCGACCGCGGACAACGGCCCGGGCGTGGTCCTCGGTGATCTCCAGGCGTGCGATCGGTTCGATGTGATGAGCCGGATCTCGACGATCGATGCGCCCACGCTCGTGATCTGCGGCGAGGAGGATCAGCTCACGCCGAGCAAATACGCGCGCTTTCTCGGTGAGCGAATCGCGGGCGCGAGCGTCGCCGTCATCCCCGGCGCCGGCCACTACGTGCAGGTCGAGAAAGCGCGCGAGACCACGCTGGCCATCCGCGAGTTTCTTGTCGGTCTACGGTGACTGCCCTCGCGTGAATGTGGGGGGTTTGGGGGAAGCCGTGGGGTCC
>JBKOUQ010000162.1:0-11445 GCA_046723475.1 Candidatus Methylomirabilota bacterium | reverse complement strand
CGCGATGGCTCCGATCGCGGCGAGGACGGCCCAGACCGACGTCACGGCTTCGCCGCCGCGCGGCCACCCGCCGCGCCGGGCGCCAGCGAGCGCAGGAAGTTCACGATGTGCCACGCTTCCTGCGACGACACGGCCTCACCGTACGCGGGCATGACGGCGCCGCCGACGACGATGTAGCTGTGCCAGTAGCCGTCGGTGCGCTGGCGCTGCAGGTCGGCGTTCGTGAGGTCCGGCGGCGGGATGAAGCGCGTGGCCACGGGGCCCGTGACGCCACCCTTCGCTTCCGGCCCGTGACACGGCACGCAGAACGTGGTGAATCGCTCGCGCCCGAGCGCGATCGACTCGGGAGTCGGCTTCACCGGATTGGGCTCCTTCGCCGCGACGTCGCGCTGCTCTTTCGGAATGATCGCCGAGCCGCCCCGGGGCACGACGCCGGCCGGCATGGCGAATCCGCGCTCGCCCGGAACGATCTTCACTGTCTGACGCATGTCGTTGAGCCAGCGATACCCGATGATCGCGCCCATCAGCCCGGCCGCTCCTCCGACGCAGAGCAGCACGAGAATGAACACGTACTTCACGCGCCGACCTCATCGGCCCCGGCGTGGCGGAGGATGTCGCGCACCGACGGCCCGCGCTCCGGCGCGCAGTGGACGGCGACGCCGAAGCGGTCGTTCGTGAACCGTGGATCGAAGCTCGAGCTGCGCCGCAGGCGCGGCAGGCGGCCAAGCACCACCATGCCGATCACGGTCGCGATACCGCCGAACAGGACCATGAGCTCGAACATGATCACGATGTACGGGGGACTCACGGGGAGGCCGATCGCGGGTTTGCCACCGACCACGAGGTCCCACTTCATCGACGTCCACTGCGTCAAGATCCACGCCGACGCCAGGCCCACGAGGCCCCCGATCAGCGCGAACAGCCGCACCCGGCTGACCGGCCGGTCGCGCTCGAGGACGTCCTCGATCTCGTGCACGGGGACCGGCGTGTACACCGTGAGGTCGTGATAGCCCTTCGCCCGGAGCTCCTCGAGCGCGCGGACCGTGGTGTCCACGTGCGCAAAGACGCCGAGGACCGTCTCAGTGGTGGGCGCCATGCGCGACGTTTCTCACGGGGGGCGGCAGTGTTTCCTTGACCTCCACGACCGACAGCGACGGCATGACGCGGATGAACGCGAGGAAGAGCAGGAAGAACCACGCGAAGCTGCCGATGATGATCGTGGAGTCGGTCACCGTCGGAATGTAGATGCCCCAGGAGTACGGGTAGAAGTCGTGGCCCAGCGACGGCACGATGATGTTGAAGCGCTCGAACCACATGCCGATCAGGACGAGGATCGACACGACATAAAGAATCACAGGGCTCGTGCGCGCAGGCTTCCAGAACAGGATGAGCGGGGCGACGCAGTTGCAGAAGTACATGGTCGCGAGCGCCCACCAGTACGTGCTCGTGAGCCGCCAGAACAGCGAGGCCTTCTCGATGTGATCGCCGCTGTACCACGACGTGAACAGCTCGCATGCGTAGAAATACGTGAGGACGAGCCCCGTCGCGAGGACGAGCTTCGCCATCATGTCGAGGTGTCGGTCGGTGACGTAGGCCTGCAGCCGGAAGAAGTAGCGCATCGGCAAGACCAGGAGCAGGACCATCGCGAAGCCCGAGAAAATCGCACCGTCGACGAAGAATGGAGCGAACAGCGTGGAGTGCCAGCCGGGAACCAGCGCCATCGCAAAGTCCCAGGACACGACGCTGTGCACGGACAGCACGAGCGGCGTGGCGAACGCCGCGAGCAGCCCGTACGCGCGGCGGTAGTGCCGCCACTGGCCGTCGGAGCCCTCCCAGCCGAGCGCGAGCATCGCGTAGATCCGCCGCCGCCAGCCGGTGGCCCCGTCACGCAGCGCGGCGATGTCGGGCACGAGGCCGACGATGAAGAACACCGTGCTGATCGACAGGTACGTCGAGATGGCGAACACGTCCCACACCAGCGGCGATTTGAAGTTCGGCCAGAGATACCGCTGGTTCGGGTATGGCAGCAAGAAGTAGGCGAACCACATGCGACCGGCGTGGATCAGCGGGAAGAGGCCGGCGGTCATGACGGCGAAGATCGTCATGGCTTCGGCGGCGCGGTAGATCGACGTGCGCCAGCGCGCGCGGAAGAGATAGAGAACGGCCGAGATCAGCGTGCCGGCGTGGCCGATACCGATCCAGAAGACGAACGTCGTGATGTACATCGCCCACATCTGCGGCGTGCGCTTGCCGGCCGCGCCCATGCCCGCATAGATCTGAAAAGACCACGCGAGGAACATGCACGCCAGCAGCAGCCCCACGATGCACATCCAGGCGAAGTACAGGTTGCCCGGGGTGCGCAGCGTGGCGATGACGTCGCGGTTGACGTCGCCGTACGTCGGCGTGGCGACGGGCGGCGTCGTCGGGCGCGTGATGACGCTCATGCGTGTCCCTTCGCCCACGTGATGACGCTCATGCGTGTCCCTTCGCCCACGTGATGACGCTCATGCGTGTCCCTTCGCCCGCGTGATGACGCTCATGCGTGTCCCTTCGCCCGCGGCGCGGGGCCGGACGACTCCGCCGCACGGAGGACCTTCTGGAGATGGATGACACTGGGCCGCGTCCCGATCTCCTCCAGCACGCCGTACGCGCGCGGTGAGCGGCGCAGCTTGGCGACCGCGCTGTCCTCGTCCTTGAGATTGCCGAACGTGATCGCCTGCGTCGGACACGTCTGCTGGCATGCCGTCACGATGTCGCCGTCGCGCACGCGACGCTTCTCATCGCGATGCGCATGGTCTTTCCCCGCGATGATCCGCTGCACGCACATCGTGCACTTTTCCATGATTCCGAGCTGGCGGACGGTGACGTCGGGGTTGAGCTGGACCTCGAGCGGCTCGGGGAAGTCGTAGTTGTACCAGTTGAACCGGCGCACGTGGTACGGGCAGTTGTTGCCGCAGTAGCGCGTGCCGACGCACCGGTTGTAGACCTGCGCATTCAGCCCTTCCTCGGTGCGGTAGGGCGCGAATACCGGACAGACGGGCTCGCACGGCGCGACCTCGCAGTGCACGCAGAACATCGGCATGAACATGTTGGTGCCGTCGGGCCGCGCGCCGTCCTCGAGCCAGCGCTCGATCCGCAGCCAGTGCAGTTGGCGACCGTACGCGGCCTCCGCCTTGCCGACCACCGGGATGTTGTTCTCCGCGATGCACGCGACCGCACACGCGCCGCAGCCGAGGCACGCGTCGACGTCCACTGCCATGCCCCACCGGTAGCCCGGATAGCGCTGGTCGCTGTACATCGTCGGCTGCTCGTGTGCCTGCTCCGCGCCCTTCAGGGCCTGCTCGCGCGCCGGGGCCAGCTCCACCGCGCGCGCGAGCTCGCGGTGATCCTGATCGAACGTCGCCTGCAGCACCGCGAGCGATCGCCGCGCGCCCGTCTTGGCGAGCGTGACGCGCACGCCGAGGTATTGCACGCCGCCCCCGGTCGCCTCCGGCGCGCCCGAGAGCAGCGCCACCGGACTTTGTGGTGTGCTCGGGCGTCCGACGTAGCGCGGTACGTGATAGCCGGCATAGCGGTGGCCGATCGGGATCGCGACGGCCTTCGGATGCAGTGTCGGCGTCGGATACGCGGGCAGCTCGATCGCGCCGTGCGGGGACGTCACGCGGACGACGTCGCCTCGCTCAATGCCGAGCGACTTCGCCGTCTCGCTCGCGATCTCCACCCACGCGTCCCACGAGACCGACGTGATCGGGTCGGGCGTCTCCTGCAGCCACGCGCGCGACGCGCCTCGCCCGTCGTACCAGCGTAGCGACGGAAACGCGAGCAACGCGTAGCCGCCGGCGTCACCCTCGAGCTTCGCCGGCGCGGCGTCGATGCTCATCGGTCTCCCGCCGCCGCCGACGGCCGCCGCCGGCACGTCACGCCACACGCCGCCCTGGCGCTGCGCCGCGGCGAAGTCGCCCTTGACCACCGGCTCCCACGCCTGACGCACGTACGCCTCCAAGCTCGTCCACGGCAGAGGCCCCTTGCCTTCTTCCGTGCCGAGCACCGCTCGACTCACCCCGAGCAGCACGTCGCCGAGCGGCCGCGAGTCACGGATCGGCAGCATCGTCGGCTGCATCAGACCGGTCACGCCCTCGCGCGGCACGTAATCGCCCCACGACTCGAGCCAGTGCGTATCGGGCAGGACGAGATGCGCGAGCGCGGTCGTTTCGTCCGGCTGGTTCGCGAACGACACGACGAACGGCACCTTGCCGATGGCGTCCGCTGCCTTCAGGCCACCCGGCAGCGTGAACGCCGGATTGATGCCCGGCCCGAGGATCAGCACCTCGATCTCGCCCGCGGCCATCGCCTGCACGAGCTTGGCGACCTCCGCATACGGCGTGACCTTTCCATACGCCCAGTCGGAGCCGAAACGAACGGTCTTGCCGACGTTGCCGAGCGCCGCGTTGAGCATCGACACGACGTATTGCAGCTGCGTCGCGTCCGGTCCGCTGCCGGCGGCGCCGCCGGCGATCACGAGGCTCGGTTTGGTCTCCGTGAGCGCGCGCGCGATCGCAACCAGCGTCTCGTGCGGAACGCCGCTGTCCTCGGCGACCTTGCGCGGATCGACCTGCCCGACCGCATTGGCGGCGCCGCGCGCGTGCTCGCCCACGAGCTTGAGCAGCGCGGCCGCGAGCATCAGCTCGGTGCCGGGCGCGTTCCGGACCCATTGATCGGCGTTGGCCGCCGTCAGCGACTGGCGCGGCTCGACGTGGATGTACGTGCCCGTGCGCCCCTCGCGGAAGGCGTGCATCCGTGCGAACGCCGACGGCAGGGCGACGTTGTTGACCCACGTCTCCACCCAGTCGGCGCCGAAATTCACGATGAGCTGCGCGTCCTCGAACGCGTAGTACGGGACGGCGTCGCGGCCGAACGCCGAGCGGTTCGCGGCACGTATCGCCTCGTACGCGAACGGCTCGTACGTCACGCGCGGCCGCGTGCCGAGCGCCTGCGTCCACCGATCCAGGAGCGTGGCGAGGCTGCCCGTCTCGAGCTGCGTCATCACCGCGACCGCGCGCCCCCGGTTCGCCGTGCGCGCGGCCGTGAGCCGGTCGACCAGCGTCTTGATCGCGTCGTCCCAGCCGAGCGAGTGGAAGGTCGCGCCGTCGCGGCGCTGGGGCCCATTGAAGCGATCCGGGTGGTAGAGGCCCTGCAGCGCGGCCTGGCCGCGGATACACAAGCCGCCGTGATTGACGGGATGGTCCGGGTTGCCCTCGAGCTTCACGACCCGTCCGTCGCGGTTGCGCGCAAGCACGCCGCAGCCCGCCGGACACTCGCGGCACACGGTCGCGAAGAACGCCGGCACGCCGGGGATGAGCTGCTCGTTGGGCACCACGAGCGGCAAGATCGTCTCGGTCGCCTGCTGGCAGCCGCCCGCGGCCGCGGCGGCACCAGTCCCCGCCACGATCTTGAAGAAGTCGCGTCGTTTCATGCGCGGCTCATACGCGCGCCATCGTGCGACGCGGCTCGTATCGCGGGCTCAATGGTGACACGCCACACAGTCGAGCGGTGCGTTCGCCTTCCGCGTCGCGTTCTGCTCGCGATGGCAGTCGACACACCAGCCCATGCTCAGTGGCGGCGGCGCGGTGCGAACGCCGGCGACGTTCAGCAGGTCATTCGTGAGTGACGGACCCGTGCGCGCCGACACCGTCGTCATTGTTTCCACCGGCCCGTGACACGTCTGGCATTTGACGCCGAACTGCACGTGCGCCTTGTGCGGAAAGTACGTGAACTCCGGCACCTTGTACACGCGCACCCACGGGATTGGCTCCGCGCGCGCGCCGTATTCGGTGAGCTTTTTGATGTCAGGCCGGTCGGCAGCGACGATCTTGTGACACCCGAGACAGCGCTGCACCGACGGCAGCCCCGCGTACTCGGAGCGACGCGCGTCGGCGTGGCAGTACTGGCAGTCGATCTTGTATGTCTGCACGTGGGTGTTGTGCGGGAAGTTGATCGGCTGCGCGGGCGCCTTCGCCGCCGCGGGGCGGCGACTCCACGACGACATCGCGAGGAAGATGAGGACGGCGAGGAACACCACGCCGAGCGCGCCCACACCCGCCTTCGTCATCGACAGTCGCACGCCCTCCCGACAAGCGGCCTGGATTGCTCGTGAATATATACACGAGCGCTCGGCGTTCGTCTAGCGGATTTGCCCGTTTCAGATCGATGCGACCATCGCATCCGCGGCGGCGCGCGCCGCGTGATCGAGATCGTCCTCGCCGTGCGCGAGCGAGACGAAGGCGGCCTCGAACTGCGATGGCGCCAGGTACACGCCGCGCTCGAGCATGGCGTGATAGAAGCGCGCGTAGCGGGCGGTGTCCGCCGTCTTCGCGTCGGCATAGTCGCGCACGGGTCCTGCACAGAAGAAGCCGGTGAGCATGGAGCCCACGCGATTCACCGTGAACGGAGCGCCGGCCTTTTCTGCGGCCGTGCGCAGCCCACGCTCGAGTCGGGCTCCGAGCTCGTCCAGACGTGCGTAGGGCTTGCCGTGCTCGAGCGCCTCGAGTGTCGCGAGCCCCGCCGCCACCGCGAGCGGATTGCCCGAGAGCGTGCCGGCCTGGTAGACACCGCCGAGCGGCGCGACGTGGTCCATGACGTCACGACGGCCGCCGTAGGCGCCGACGGGCAAACCACCGCCGATGATCTTGCCCAGGCACGTGAGGTCGGGGCGCACGCCGTAGAGTGCCTGCGCGCCGCCGTACGCGACGCGGAACCCCGTGATCACCTCGTCGAAGATCAGGAGCGCGCCGTGCTGTGCGGTGATCTCGCGCAGGCCGGCGAGGAATCCCGGCGCCGGCGGCACCACGCCCATGTTGCCGGCCACCGGCTCGACGATCAGCGCGGCGATTTCCGAGCCGCGGGTGGCGAACAGCTGCCGCACGGCCGCGAGGTCGTTGAACGGCACGGTCAGCGTGAGCGACGCGAGCCCCGCCGGCACCCCGCGACTGTCCGGGATGCCGAACGTCGCGCCGCCCGAGCCGGCTTTGACGAGCAGGCTGTCGGCGTGGCCGTGGTAGCAGCCGTCGAACTTCACGAGCACGTCGCGTCCGGTAGCGCCGCGCGCGAGGCGGATCGCGCTCATCGCGGCCTCGGTCCCCGACGACACGAGCCGCACCATCTCCATCGACGGGTACGCGCCCGTGATCGCCGCGGCGAGTTCGACCTCTTGCGCCGTGGGCGCGCCATAGCTGGTCCCGCGCTGGGCCGCGGCCGTGACTGCGTCGACGACGACGCGGGGCGCGTGACCGAGCACGAGCGGGCCCCACGAGCCGACGAAATCGATGTAGGCGTGCCCGTCGGCGTCCCAGACGCGCGCGCCTTCGGCCCGCGCGACGAAGCGTGGCTCTCCGCCGACCGAGCGAAACGCGCGCACGGGACTGTTCACGCCGCCGGGGATCCGGCGCTCCGCCTCGGCGAGCAAGCGGCGCGATGCGTGCGGCTCCGCCGGGTCGAGATCGCCGGCATCCGCGCGCTCGAACACCCGCGATTCGGCGTTCCACCGATACGCCGCCACGGCCTTGACCTCGCGTCCGACGACGGACAGCACGACGTAGACGGCGCCGGGATACGCGGGCTCGCCCTTGATGAGCGCCTGACCGCGATCGGTCTCCGAGAAATACGCGCCGGCATTCGGATGCGAATGGTAGATGACGGCGAAGGCGAACCCGTCGTCGACGTAGCGATTGAGCTTCAGCGCATCGAGCGGGTCCATGTAGTAGGCGTTGCGCGCCGTCCGGGGAAACGTCACGGGGTCGCGCGCGTGCATCTGGTCCTGCACGTTGTGGCACGGCACGTGGCGCCGCTCGGTGTCGCGGACGAGAATGACACCGCAGCACTCGTTCGGATACTCCGCGATCGCCTGGCGCTTGATCGCCGCCAGCTCGTCCGGTGTGATCAGCATGTGCCACCTGCGAGCGCCGGAATGATGGCCACCTCGTCGCCGTCCTTCAGCGGTGTCCCGAGCCCGTCGATCGCCTCGTTGTTGACGTAGATCGACACGTGGCGGTGCAGCTCGCCGCTCTCGGCGCGGACGAGCCCCTTCAGCCCCGTGTGTGCGGTCTCGAGCTCGTCGAGCATCGTGCGCACGTCGCGAGCGCGCACCTCGATGCGGTCGCGGTTGCTGGTGGCGCGGCGAAACGGCGTGGGGATGTAGACGGTCACGGCCATGATCGAAACGACCTCCCTACCCGAGGCTGAGATAGCGCTCACCCGTGTCGGGCAACACGGTGACGACGACTTGGTCGGGCGACATCCCGGCGGCGACCTCGCACGCCGCCCACGCGGCGGCGCCGGACGAGATGCCGACCAGCAGGCCTTCCTCACGGGTCAGCCGCCGAGCCCACGCGGTGGCGTCTTCGTCGCGCACGGCGATGATGCGATCGATGATCGCGCGGTTCAGTACGCCGGGGACGAACGAGGCGCCGATGCCCTGGATCCCGTGCGGCCGCGCCGAGCCGCCGGCGAGCACGGGCGACTTCGCGGGCTCGACGGCGATGACCCGGACCGTGGGAATCTTCTCCTTGAGCACTTCACCGACACCGGTGAGGGTGCCGCCGGTGCCGACGCCCGCGACGAATGCGTCGAGGCGGCCGTCGACGGCCTCGAGAATCTCCAGCGCCGTCGTCCGACGGTGCACCGCGGGGTTCGCCGGATTCTGGAACTGCTGCGGCATGAAGTAGTCGGGGTGCTCGCGCACGAGCTCCTCGGCGGCGAAGACGGCGCCCGACATGCCCTCGATGGCCGGCGTGAGGTGAATCTCCGCACCGAAGCGCGCGAGCAGGCGCTGCCGCTCGACGCTCATGTCCTCCGGCATCGTCAGGATGAGCCGGTAGCCCTTCACGGTGGCGACCATCGCGAGCCCGATCCCGGTATTGCCGCTTGTCGGCTCGACGATCGTCCCGCCTGCCTTCAAATGGCCCGTACGCTCGGCGTCTTCGACCATGGCCAGCGCGATGCGGTCCTTGACGCTGCCGCCGGGGTTACGCGACTCGATCTTGGCCAGCACCGTCGCGCCGTCCGCCTTCGGCAGCCGCGACAGGCGCACGAGCGGCGTGCGGCCGATCAGCTCGAGCACCGACGCGTGCGTTTTCATGAGTCGTTCCGTTTCATGGGCGTTCCATCTATATGTGATACATCGGCCGCGCACGACCGCGACGCTCGCGCGCCCGCGCGACCAGCTCACCGAACGTGACGCGATCCACGACCTTGGACACCGCCTCCCCGATCTCCAGCCACAGGTCCGCGAGATCCGGCGACGCACTCGCCTGAAACGGCGCGCGCGTCCCCTCCACGGCACGCAGCACCGCGCCCACCGTGATGTCCTCCGGATCGCGGGTGAGATGATACCCCCCGGTCGAGCCGCGCTTGGACGTCAAGAGGCCCGCGCGCTTGAGCGACAGCAGCACCTGCTCGAGATACCGCTGCGGAATCGCCTGACGCTCCGCGACCTCCTGAATCGGAATCAGTCCACGGTCGCGCTGCAGGGCGAGGTCGAGCATCGCCTTGATCGCGTACTCGCCCTTCGCCGAAATCCGCATCGACCGCGGGTCAGCGGCCGCCCAGGCCGCGCTCGAGGAGACGCGCCGCCTGCCGCGCGAAGTATGTGATGACGATGTCGGCGCCGGCGCGACGGATCGACGTGAGCGCCTCGAGCATCGCGCGCTCTTCGTCGAGCCACCCGAGCTGGCCGGCGGCGCGGATCATCGCGTACTCACCCGACACCGAGTACGCGGCGAGCGGCACGCCGAACTCCTGCTTGGCGCGCGCGATGACGTCCAGGTAGGGCAGCGCGGGCTTGACCATGACGATGTCAGCGCCCTCGTCGAGGTCCAGCGCGATCTCGCGCATCGCCTCCTGCGCATTGGCGGGATCCATCTGGTACGAGCGGCGGTCCCCGAACTGCGGCGTCGACTCGGCCGCGGCACGGAACGGCTCGAAGAAGCACGACGCGTACTTGACCGAGTACGCCATGATCGGGGTTTCCACGAACGACGCCTCGTCGAGCGCCTCTCGGATGGCGCCGACGCGGCCGTCCATCATGTCGGAGGGCGCGACCATGTCCGCCCCGGCCTCGGCGTGCGACACGGCGGTGCGCGCGAGCAATTCGAGCGTGGGATCGTTCTTCACCGTCCCCTGCTCGACCACGCCGCAGTGGCCGTGGCTGGTGTATTCGCAGAGGCACACATCGGTGAGGACGAGCAGATCGGGGATCGTGTCCTTCACCGCCCGCACCGCCTGCTGGACGATCCCGTCGTCCGCGTAGGCCTCGGAGCCGCGGGGATCTTTCTCCGACGGGATGCCGAAGAGCAGCACGCCCGGAATCCCCATTCCCGCCGCGTCCTTGCATTCCTTCACGAGCTCGTCGACGGAGAAGCGATGCTGTCCCGGCATCGGCGCAATCGGCTCGCGAACGCCGCGACCGTGCACGACGAAGAGCGGGTAGATGAAGTCGTCGACGGCCAGCGTCGTCTCGCGCACGAGCTTACGGACCAGCGGCTTTTCACGCAGGCGACGCGGACGGAACATGGCGTGAGCCATCACTCGCTCCTTCTGCCCCGCGAGTCGGGGCGCTTGGGAAGGCGGCCGAACCAGTCGACGATCGCGCGCGCGAGCGCCGGAATCGTGTACTCGGCCGGCATGATGTCGGTCGCCAGGCCGTACTCGGCGGCGGTGGCGGCGGTGATCGGTCCGATCGACGCGACGGCGACGCGGCCGCGCCACGCGCGCCGCTCGGCCTCCGTGAACATCTCCGCGAAGTTCCGCGCGGTCGACGACGACGTGAACGTCACGGCATCCACGCTGCCCGCCGCGAGCACCTCGCCCAGCCGCGTCCCGCTGCCGTCCGCACGTCGCGTGGCGTACGCGGGCACTTCGACGACATCCACGCCCAGCGTCCGCAGCGACGTGACGAGCACGTCGCGGGTCTGCGCCGCGCGCGGCAGCAGCACGCGGTCGCCCCGCGCGAGCAGCGCGCGCAGACGATCGACGAGGCCCTCCGCACGATATTCCGCGGGCACGACGTCGACGCGCACGTCGTGCTCGCGCAGCGCGTCCGCCGTGGCCGGACCGATGGCGGCGATGCGGCGGCCCGCGAAGCTCGACCACGCCAGGCCGAGCGTCGGCAGGCGGCGATCGACCATCGCGACGCCGTTGACGCTCGTAAAGATGACCCACGTGAATGTCGGTAATGCGGTCAGCGCGCTGTCGAGCGGCTCCCACGACGGTGGCGGGGCGATGACGATCGCAGGCGCCTCGATGACGCGCGCGCCGGCCGCCTCCAAGAGCTGCGTGAAGCGCTGCGCCTGTGCCGCGGCACGCGTCACGACGATCGTGCGTCCCTCCAGCGGGCGCGCGCGCGACGCATCCGTCGGGCCCGGCCGTCGGGACGTGCGCGCGGACGCACTG
>JBKOUQ010000037.1:0-60627 GCA_046723475.1 Candidatus Methylomirabilota bacterium | reverse complement strand
GGCGAGCCCGGGGCGTGGAACAGCCAGGTGAAAACGCTGGCTCCGGCGACGAGGATCGTGTCGAACCGGTCGAGCGCGCGCGCGGTGGCGGTGGCCGTCGGATAGAGACCGCCGCGCCAGAGTGGATGGTCGCCGGGAAACGACAGCCGCCGGTGGATCGGCTCGCCGTGGACCCCGGCCCCGAGCGTTTCCGCGAGATTCTGGAGCGCCGCCTGCGCTCCCGCGCGCGCGATCCCGTCACCAGCGACGATGCCGGGCGCCTTCGCCCGCGCCAGCACCTCCGCCGCGCGCGCGATGGCGTCCGCCTCGGGCATCGGGTGCGCCGCGATGCGGTCGGATGCGCCGCCCGCATCGTCGCACGCCTCCGTCATCAGGTTCATCGGCAGCGACAGGAACACGGGCCCGGTTGGCGGCGTCTGCGCAAGCGCGATCGCGCGGCGCAGCGCGCCGGGCGCTTCGTCCGCGTTCCGCAGCTCGTACGACCATTTCGTCAGCCCCTCGGTCATCTTGACCATGTCGCCAGCGAGGATCGGATTGTCGAGCAGCAATCGCGTGTCCTGCTGCCCCGCGGTCACGAGCAGCGGCGTCTTTGCTCGCGACGCGTTGTGCACGATCGAGAGCGCATTCGCCAGCCCGGGTGCGACGTGAAGATTGACGACGCCGAGCCGTCCGGAGGCCTGCGCGTAGCCATCGGCGGCGGCCGCGGCCGTGGCTTCCTGCAGCGCGACGACATAGGCCAGTCCGGAGCCGTCGAGCGCGTCGAGGAATGGCAGCTCCGTCGTGCCGGGGTTGCCGAAGAGGTAATCGATCCCGGCCGCGCGCAGGATCTCGACGAGCCGGCCCGCGACGTTCATCAGAACGGCGCGCGTCGGCTCACGACGCTCGCGCCAGCGGATACTCCTGGCCGCCGAGCCGGAGAGCGCCGCGTCCCGAGCGCTCGTCGTACTCCGCGAGCGCCCAGAGCTGAAACGTCGCCGCGCGGGAGAGGCGCGCGTCGAACCGGCCTCCCTTGACCGTGCAGTACGGTACGTCGGCGCGACCGACCCGGATGCTCGCCGGATCCAGGCCCTCGTCGGAGCCGTCGTTCAGGATCGCGTGCAACGTCTCGCCGCGGCGCTCCAGCCGCGCCACGACCCACGGCGCATCGTCGACCTGGACCGGGATGCGCACGCGCGTCTGGATGTAATAGCCGCTGTTGTCTTTCCGCAGGTTTTCCCGGAGGTTCGCCAGGATTCCTGGATGCGTCACTTGAATGCCTTCGTCGTACCAGTCGCCGTCGACGTCGATGCGCAGGTCGGGAAGCTTGAACTCGGGCGGTGGCGTGGCCATCACGCGGTCATCGTACTAGGCGTGGCCATTACGCGGTCAGTCATCGTACTAGAAGACGACGCTGGCGAACGTCACGACGCACTGGGGATCCGGCGTCTGGCCATAATGGCGGAGCACGCCCGATGCGCCGCCCGTCGCGCGCAGCAGCATCCAGATCGGCGACAGCCCGCAGATCCGCCGCGCGTCGTCATCCCGCGCCGCATCGTCGAAAAACGCCTCGGCGTCGCCGGCGGTCACGGTCGCGAGCGTCGCGCGGTCGGCCGCGGCGAGGCCGGCGGCTTGCTCGCGCGAGACCGGCTCGGGGTCGCCGAAGCGGGGGCCCACGTGGGCCAGATCGGCGGCGGCCACGAACGCGACGCGCCGGCCGGTGGCGGCCACGGTTTCGCCGAGGGCATCGACGAAGCGGCGCACGCGGGGATCGTCCTCGGGCCGGCGCTTGTGGGCGATCGCCTCGTGCACGAACGAGGTCAGCGCCGGCACGATCGTGACGTCGCGCCGTCCGCCGAAGAGGTAGCGCAGAAACACCGCCTGAAACTCGATCGAGTGCTCGTTGCGGTGAGCGAGCTCCTCGGCGAAGCAGTCGAGTCGCGATCGCTTGGCGAGCGTCTCGACGAAGTCGACGTCCACGGGGGCGGCGCCGAGCGGCGTGTCGTACGGCTTGCGCGTCAGCGCGAACGGCTGACGCATTCCGGCATGGCACGTCCCGAAGATCACGAACACGTCGGCGTCGCAGCGCTCCGCGACGTCGCGATAGCCCCACGCGTACGCCGGGCCGCCGCGGTGGAAATCGATGTGGGGAGCGATCAGCGCGCGAACGGGCGTCTTTGCTGCGGCCGCGCGGTTGATGGGGCCGGGACCCTGCGGCGGCGAGAAGAAGCCATCCAGCGCTGCGGCCAGCGCGCCGGGCTCGGCCGGGTACGCACCGCCTGCATGGCTTGCGGGGCGGGCCGGCGCGGCGAGGAAGGCGCCGTCGACTTCGGCGCGTCGCGCGTCGAAGCGCGGGCTGTCGAGAAAGCCGTGCTGATCGAGCGCGTCCGCGAGATCCTCGATGCGCGCGGCGTCGACACGCTCGCCGCGCTGGCGCAGTACTGCCTGCTGGATCTCCTCTACGTCGTGCTCGCCGTCGAAAAGGGACACGATCTCGAGCACGGCCAGCGGCAGCATGATGGACGAGCTGGTGTAGCCCGCCGGATCGCGCAGCGCCAGGAAGCGCTCGCCCTCGTGCTCGATGGGAAACGCCTCGATGCTGCGCAGCCGCGGACGCCGCACGCGCTCCCCGCTCATGCCGTGAGATATGCCAGCGCTGCCGCAACATAAATCCGCGCGGCGTCCACCAGCTCGGCGACCTCGACGTGCTCGTCGACCTGGTGCGGGATCAATCGATGTCCGGGACCGCACGTGACGATCGGGATGCCGAGCTCCATCCGGAGGATCGTGCCGTCCGTCGAGCCGGGCACTCCGCCCCAGCGCGCAGGACGGCCGGTCGCCTGGCGCACGGCGCGTACCATCGCGCGCACGAGCGGCTCGTCGCGATCGACCTTGGTCGCGATGCGGAAGCCGTTCACCGGCGCCCACTCGATCGTCACGCCGGGGGACGCGTCGGCGGCGCGACGGCACGCGTCATCGAGCTCCTTCGCCACCGCGGCGGCATCGGGGCCGGGCGTGAGCCTCACGTCGAGCGTGGCCTGCGCGGTGGCGGGGATGACGTTGGACTGCGGCACGCCGGCGACGGGTGCCGCGATGACGGTCGGCGTGACGGTGGGCGGCTTCAGATAGCGGCTGCGCGCGCACAGCGATCGCAGCCGCCGCTCGAGCCTCGGGGCATCCGCGACCAGCGCGGCGAGCGCGCGGATCGGGTTGGCACCTGTTTCGGGCATCGCGCCGTGCGCCATGCGGCCGCGCGCGGTGACGCGCGCCCACACGACGCCGCGCTGCTCGAGGCAGAGCTCGTTCTGCTCGGGCTCACAGATGATCGCCGCCGAGAGCGATCGGCCGATCGGCGTCGTGCACAGGTGCTTGACGCCGATCATGTCGCCTTCCTCGTCGACGAGTGCGCCGACGATGAGCCGTCCGGCCAGCGGCGCCTCGCTGCGTGCAATCGCCGCGGTCGCGACCATCGCGGCGGCCAACCCGGACTTCATGTCGGCGGCGCCGCGGCCGTAGATCTTGCCGTCGACGAGGTCCGCGCCGAACGGCGGATGCGTCCACGCCGCGGGATCGCCCTCCGTCACGACGTCGGTGTGACCCTCGAGCAGCAGCGTGCGGCCGTCGCCCTGCGGCTCGCCGAGAATCCCGAGCACGTTCGGTCGACCGGGCGCCACCGACTGCAGCTCGACGGTGAGCCCGTGCGCGCGCATCCACGCTTCGACGTGTGCGGCCACGGCGGCCTCGTTCGCGTTGGGATCGCCGGGCCGCACGACGCTCGGAATGCGGACGAGCTCGCGGGTGAGCGCGACGAGCTCGTCGGGAGCGATCAGGGACAGCGCTCGCTTCAGCGCCGACACCGCGTGACCTCGGCTACGAGACTACTCGTGCGGAAAGGACAGGATGACGGAATCGAGCCGGATCACGCGGTACTCCTCGAGGGCGATGTAGAAGTAGTGCCCCTCGACTTCTTCCGCGCTCTCCTCGAACGCCACGACCGTCTTCAGCTCGGGCATTTCGCGAAAGGCGTTGGCGCCCTCGTCGAAGCCGTCACCGCGAGCCATCACTTCCCCGTACCGGATCGGCGAGCCCTTCGGGCAGTTCACGCGGATGTCGGCAGGCGCTTCGGCCATCATCTTGACGAGCAGATTGATGCCGTAGACCTGGATGGGGATGTTCGTCATAGGCGAACTATACCACCATCATGCGGCGCCCCCGGACACGTCGAGCTGCTTGGGCAGCTCCGGCGCGCTGAGCTCGCGCGGCTGCTGGTCGATGCGTGCGAGCGTCGCAAGCTCGTCGCCGCCCGCGGCGCCGAGCTTCCGAAAATCGCGCGCAGGCGGCAGCACGCGCGCTTCCAGCGAGCCCACGGCCTCGTTGTACGCCCCCACCGCGCGCCCCAGTGCGCCGCCCACGCGCTCCACGTGCTCGAGGAATTTCCGGAGCCGTTCGTAGAGCACGTTGCCGAGGTCGCGGATCTTCTCGGCGTTCTTGGCGAGCTGCTCCTGTCGCCAGCCATAGTGCATCGCCCGCAGCAGCGCGATGAGCGTCGTCGGCGTGGCGACGACCACGCGCTTGGCCATGCCGTCTTCGATGAGCGTCGCGTCGGCGTGCGCGGCGGCGGCCACGAATGATTCACCCGGGATGAACATGACGACGAACTCCGCAGCCGTCGCGAATTCGTCCCAGTACGCCTTGGCGGCGAGTGCGTTCATGTGCTGCCGCACCTGCTGGGCGTGTCGCGCCATCGCGCTGTCACGCTCTGCTTCGCTGGTGGCGTCCAGTGCATCCAGATACGCCGCGAGCGGCACCTTGGCGTCGACGATCACCTGTCGGCCGTTCGGCAGGCGCACGATCATGTCGGGTCGCAGGCGTCCGCCCTCGCCCTCGACGTGCACCTGCTCGACGTAGTCGCAGTGCTCGACCATGCCGGCCAGCTCGACGACCCGGTGCAGCGCGACTTCTCCCCACCGGCCGCGGACCTGCGACGAGCTTCGGAGCGCCGAGACCAGATTGCGCGCCTCGCGCTCCAGCTCGTCGGTCGATGCCGTCAAACGGTCGAGATGACGCGCCAGCCCGCCGTAGGCTTGCTCGCGACGGCTCTCGAGGTCGCGCACCTGGGTGTCGTACCGCTGCAGCTGCTCGAGCATCGACGTCACGAGTGCGGCCATGGTCGTCTGCTGTGAGCCGATCTTCTGCTCGGCCAGCTGCAGGAAGTCGTCCTTGCTCTCCTTCAGCGCCTTGGCGCTGACGTCCGCGAAGGCGCCGTGCAGCTGCTCGCGCGCGAGCTCCAGCAGCGCGCGCTGCTCGGCGACGCTGCGGCGCGATTCCTCCAGGCGTGTGTCGGCTTGAATGGTGGCTTTCTCGAGCTCGACCAGCCGATCCTGCAGCCGGAGGGTTTCCTGCTGGCGCTCGTCGGCCAGCCGTTGCCACTGCTCGCCACGTGCCTGCTCGCGTGCCAGCGTCGCGGAGGCCGCGGCGCGGTGGTGCGCGCCCGCGAGCACCCACGCGATGAGCGCGCCGGCCAGCGCGGCGAGCGGTGCGACCACCACCACCGCGGTCAGCGCGGTCAGCGGCGTCTCCTCCCTTCGAGCGAGGGGGCAGCGCTCCCTGGCACTCCCCGGCCCGCGCCGCGCTTCCAGTGGCGACACACGCTCCGCAGCCCGCACGGCGGGCACACGACGTCGTCGCGGCGGTCGAGACAGTCGCCGGCCATGCGCGTGTGGCAGAGCGCGAAGTCGTACTTCACCGGGTCGGCGGGATCGAGCGTGGCCAGGCGTGAGGTGATCTCTTCGGCCATCTTCCACGTCCGCGAGCGCCGGCGCGTGAGTCCGATCGCGCGGCTCATGTTCTCGACGTGGGTGTCGATCGGCATCAGCAGCCGCGCCGGTGACACGCCTGTCCAGAGGCCGAAGTCCGGCGGCTCGCGTCGCACCATCCAGCGCAGGAACAACAGCAGGCGCTTGCACGGCCCGCCCGCCGACGGCAGCGGGAACAGATGCCGGTAGCCGCGCGAGCGCCGACCCCGCGGAAAGACGTCGCGAAGATCCGCGTCGAGGAACGCGTGCGCGAAGCGCTCCAGCGCGGGCGCGATCGGGCCGCCCGGCTCGCGATCGCCGGCCAGGAAGCATTTCTCGAGCGTGCCGTGTCGCGCGAGGACGTCACGCGCGGCGACGCAGAACGCCGCGAGGTCCCGCGGGCGGTTGAACCGATAGATGAAGCCGGCGAAGCGTGGAGCGTCGCGCGCGGCGTCGAAGTCACGGACGAAGGCGGCGGGCGACGGCTCCATCGCGGCCAGCGCGCGCTCGAGCGCGCGTGAGAAGAGGTCGACGCGGCCGTACGCCAGGCACGCGGTGAGCAGCGCTACGATCTCGCGATCGGCCGGGTCGGGATAGCGAAGCGGAAACTGGATCGCGTCGTGCTGCAGGCGGGCGTCGTAGTCGAAGTCGCGATAGAGCCGCTCGAGAGGCAGTCGCAGCGCGACGGATGACGTCAACGTGTCGCATGATACCATGCGCCGCGATGCGAGCCGCGCGCGGTGTGATCCGGATCGGCATGGTCGGCCTCGGCGCGATCGGCCGGCAGGTGTGCCGCGCCCTCGATGCGGGGCTCCCGGGCCTGGTACTGGCCGGCGCAACCGCGCGCACGCGCGAGCGTGGCGAGGCGTTTCTCGCGACCCTGAAGTCGCGGCCGCCATTCCTCGATCTCGACGCGTTGATCGCGGCCTCCGACCTGATCGTCGAGGCATCGACCCAGGCCCATCTGGGGGAGATCGCGCCGAAAGCGCTCGGCGCCGGCCGCGACCTCGTCGTGCTCTCGTGCGGCGCGCTGCTCGGGCGCGAGGACTGGATTGCGCTGGCCGAGGCAAACGGCGCGCGGATCCACGTGCCATCGGGGGCGATCGCCGGGCTCGACGGCGTCAAAGGCGCCGCCATCGGCGCGATCCGCGCCGTGACGATGGAGACGCGCAAGCCGCCCGCGGGGTTGGCCGGCGCGCCGTGGATCGTCGAGCAGCGCATCGACCTCGGCGCGATCCGCGAGGAGACGCTGATCTTCGAGGGCCCGGCAACGCAGGCGTGCCGCGCGTTTCCCGCCAACGTCAACGTGCTGGCCGCGCTGTCGCTCGCCGGTATCGGGCCCGAGCGCACGCGTACGAAGATCTACGCCGTCCCCGGCCTCACCATGAACCGCCACCGCATTCGCGTCGAGGGCGAGTTCGGCACGCTCGGCATCGAGGTCGAGAACGTGCCCTCGGAGAATCCGCGCACCGGGCGCCTGTCGTATCTGTCGACGATCGCGCTGCTCCGAGACCTCGGCGCCACACTGCGTGTGGGGACGTAAGAACATGGGGGGCCCCGAAATGGCCCCCCATACCCCCCAAACGCTCGGGGCGCCCCGGCGCAGCCGTGGCACCCCTCGGGAATCCGCCGGTTGATCGATCCGGTTCGCGCGTCGTTCGATCGGATCGCCCGGCAGTACGCCGCCGACTTTGCCGACGAGCTCACGCGCAAGCCATGGGACGTCGAGCGGCTGCGCCGCTTCGCCGCGCGGTGCGGCGCCGGCGCCGTGCTGGACGTCGGCTGCGGCGCCGCGGGGCACGTCGGACGGTTCGTGTCCGATCTGGGCGCGCGCGTCGTCGGCATCGATTTCTCGGAGCGCTCGGTGGCGCACGCCAGCCGCCTGAACCCGGCGCTGCGATTCATTGCGGCCGACGTGCGCGCGCTGCCGATCGCGGACGGCGCGTGCGCCGGCATCGTGGCGTTCTACGCGCTCATCTACGGCGACGACGCCGAGACCGCCGCCGCGCTGGCCGAACTGCGCCGCGTGTTGCGCGACGGCGGCCACGTGCTCCTTGCCGTCCACGCGGGCACCGGCGCCCAACGGTTCACGGATTACAAGGGCGCGCCCATCGACGTCGAGTTGTGCTATCGGCAACCGGAGGCATTCGGCGCGCAGGTGCGACAGGCGGGGTTCGCCGTCGAGGCGATCGAGACGCGGCCGCCCTACCCCATCGAGCATCCGACCGAGCGGCTGTACGTCGCAGCGCGCGCGATCTCGTGAAGGGAGAGGACATGGACAGACAACGGGTCGGCTTCGCGGGGGTGTTGCTCGTCGTGTCGATCGGCTCGGGCGGGTGCATCGTCGAATCGCCGCCACCGCCTCCCGCGCCCGTGGCCGTTCCCGCACCACGCGTGCTGTCCGCGCACGACATTCACGCCGACGTCGTCCGGGCGCGCATCATCCGCGCGCACGACGTCCACACGGACAACATCCGCGCGCAAGCGATCTATGAGGTCGAGGGCCGTCCCGGCGAGCCGCACAGGGGGGATATTCGCGCGGAGGTGGTCGAGGCCGACGAGATCGATGCCCACGACATCCACGCGCGCGTCGTCGAGGCAGGGGCGCTGTATGTGCACAAGGTGCACGCACGCCGATAGCGTCTCTATCGGCGTAGCACAGGTCGAGCCCAGACGGATATGTGAATCAGGAAATTCTGAATGCTGGTGAACTTTTAGTTCACTCGCCGATCTCGGACTCGTTCTACCCGCCGCGAGATCTTCCCCCTACCGGGATAGCGCCGCGTCGCGATACGCTGGAGAGGCGGCACGACGCCAGATCTCCCAGCGCGATGACTGCCGCGTCGACCGAAGACCGGTCAGCCTGACCGGCAGGAACACGCCGGTATTCGCCCACGCGAAAGGAGACCGGCATGAGACGCGTTGCCGCCGTCGTTCTGATGTTCACTGCTGCCGGCTGCGCGAGCACGACCGACACGCCAGGCGTGAGCGATTCTTCCCCAACAATCGGAGCGAGTCTTTGGAAGCCGGGCGACGCGTGGGGCTATCGCTACGAGACGCGGAGCGAGAGCGGGACGTTCGCGTGGATCATGGATCGTGAAGAGACAGTCGACGGTACGACGTACTACGTCCTGCGGGCGGCATCGAAGGACGTTTACATTCGGAAGTCCGACTTCGCGTACGCCATGGAGAAGATGAACGGAGAGGTCGTGGGCCGGAATGTCCCTCCGGCGCGACTTGTGGCCACGGCGCCGGGCGAGAAGTGGGAAGTAAAGTACGTGCGCGAAACTCCGAAGGAACATCGAACGGACAACATGGCCATGACCTGCGAGTCGAGTGGTCCCGAGAAGATCACGGTCCAGGCGGGCACGTTCGAGACGTTGAAGACGACGTGTGCCAATAGCCGAACCGGCGCGCTCGCCTATGAGGCATGGTTTGCGGTGGCAACACGACAGATGGTTCGTGATCGGACGTTTTACTCCAACGGCTGGCGCGATCGAGAGCTGATCGATATATCGGTCAAACCCCGAGCAGCGCTCGAGCGGTCCCCGACTCAGCCCACCCTGCTCACTCGGAGCCGGTTCGGCCATGTCATTGAAGATGGAGTCGGGTACGGGGGGGTCCGGATCGGCTTGACGTCAGAGGAATTGTCGCGTGCGTGGGGGCCAACCGTCGGCGCGCGCGCCGGACAGGCGTATGACGTGCGCACGTTCCGACTCGACACCGGCGAGACGATCATCGCGATGCTGAAAAATGACAGAGTCGAGTCGCTACAGTTCAATGACTCGCGTCGGCCCGGCGAAGCGCCACTCAGGACATCACAGGGCGTCGAGATGGGCGAGTTCGTGGATCATGCGCGCGGCATTTATGGTGAGCCGGAAGAGCGCAATGGCGCCTTTCTCTACTATTACGCGGAAGGTATCGCGTTCGGTCCGGATTGTCTGCGGCAGACTCACGACCCGCGCCGCGTCTCCTGTGTTCTCATCTTCCAGAAGGCGCCATCGTTTCGCTCAGCGGGTCTCGTCCCCCGCTAGGTCAACCTACCCGACCCGCTGCGCCTCCAACCACCGCTCGGTCTCGAGGGCCGCCATGCAGCCGCTGCCCGCGGCCGTGACGGCCTGGCGGAAGACGGAGTCCTGCACGTCGCCCGCTGCGAAGACGCCCGGCACCGATGTGCGCGTCGTGCCCGGCTCGACGCGGATGTAGCCGCTCGGCAGGAGCTCGATGTGGCCGCGGAAGATGTCGGTGTTCGGCCGATGGCCGATCGCGACGAACAGGCCTTCGACGGAGCGCTGCGAGCGATCGCCCGTCGTGACGTCTTCGAGCACCACGCCGGTGACCTTACCGGCGGCCGGATCGAGGATGTCGCGCACGGCGCTATTCCAGACGAAGGAGATCTTCGGGTGCGCGAACGCGCGCTCTTGCATGATCTTCGAGGCGCGCAGCGTATCGCGCCGGTGCACGACCTCGACCTTGCGTCCGAGCCGCGCGAGATAGAGCGCCTCCTCCAGCGCGGAGTCGCCGCCGCCGACGACCATGATGTCCTGGTCCTTGAAGAAGAACCCGTCGCACGTGGCGCACGTCGAAACGCCGTGGCCCATTAGCAGCGTCTCCGACGGCAGTCCGAGCATGTTGGCCGAGGCGCCGGTGGCGATGATGACCGCCTCGCCGTCGTACGCGGCATCCGCGGTGCGGACGACGAACGGCCGCCGCGTGAAGTCGACCGCCACCGCGTCCTCGGTGACCATGTCGGTGCCGAACCGCTCGGCCTGCTTGCGCATCGTCTCCATGAGCTCGGGGCCGAGGACCGGGTCGACGAAGCCAGGATAGTTCTCGATGTGCGTCGTGAGCATGAGCTGTCCGCCGGACTGCACGCCGGTCAGCATGAGCGGGCGCAGGTTCGCGCGCGCCGCGTAAATCGCCGCGGTGTACCCGGCGGGGCCGGAGCCGATGATGATGACCTTGCGCGGAGCCGCCACTGTCTTCGTCCTCCGCGATTGAGATGCAGGCGGCGTGCCGCGGGATGCGGCAGGCCGTTACTTCAATCGCAAAATGGCTTTGAGGTCGGCGAGATCGCGGATCTCGTATTCGGGCGGAGCGAGGCCCTCGGGCAGCGCGTCGCGCGCCGGGTTGAGCCACGCGGCGTCCATTCCGGCGCGGTGAGCGCCCTCGACGTCGATGTCGGCCCGGTCCCCGACGAATAACGTCCGCTGCGGGTTCGCGCCCGTGGCGGCCAGGGCCCGGTGGAAGATGTCCGGCCGCGGCTTGCGCCAGCCGACGGCGTCCGACACGATCACCGCGCTGAACAGGTGCAGCACGCCCGCCGCTTCGAGAATCCCGACGGCCGTCGGCGAGTAGTCGAAGTTCGAGACGACGGCGAGCCGATAATCCCGCGCGAGTCGACGCAGCAAGGGCCCATGGTGCGGTGGGAACGACGCCGCCTTCGACAGCTCGGCCTTGTGGGCTTCGATCAGCACGGCGGCGAGCTCGGGCGGCAGGGTCGCGTGCTCGAGCGCCAGCCGGCCGAAGAAGTCGCGGAAGCGCTCCGGTGCGCCGACCTCACGGTGGTCGATGGCGCGCAGCCGCTCGGCCTCTTTCCACGACGCCGCGAGCGCCTGATAGCACTGCGCCAGCGTGACCGACGGCGCGTGCGGCTGCAGCAGCGCGTGCAGACATCCCGCCGTCGAGCGAATCGTGTGGCCGTCGACATCGATCTGCGGCAGCCGATCGCGGTCGAACGAGACGAGCGTGTCGAAGAGATCGAAGAACACGGCGTCGTAACGACCGCTCACGCGCGGTTCTCGAGGTCGCCGAGGGGCTTGCGGTTGGCGAAGCCTTCCTCGAGCCCGTGCCAGTGGGCGACGCTCGACTCGCCGTACTTCCAGCACAGGTTCACGACCCGATCGGCGCGCCGATGAGGAAAATCGACGAGGCCGAGCGAGAGGTCCTTGATCGTGCCGCCCATGGAGCCGATTTCGGCGACGCCGGCCTTCAGCGTCTCCGCGAGCTGACCCAGACGCTCCGTGTCCGCCTTCCACGCGGAGCGATCCAGGATGCCGCCACCCGCCAGACCGATCCGCTCGCGCTCGGCTTCGAGCCGGGCGGCGATCGTCGCGGCCTGCTCGTTGGCCTTCATCACGCTTTCGAGCGTGCGCGTGAGCGCCGGGATGAGCGCGTCGACGTCGGCGGGCTCGAAGTATCGCTCAGCCACGTCGCGCGAGCGCCTCGTCGACGAAGATCGCGTGAATCTCCTTTGGTCCGTGCACGCCGCGTGTGAGCGTCAGCTCGATGTCCGCCGTTCGGCTGGGGCCCGTGATGAAGTTGATCATGGCGCCGCGCTCGGGCGGCGGCGTTCCCTCGTGCCATGCCTCCAGGGCGACGCCGACCTGCTCCAGCGACTCGACGAGCGCGGCGCGGTCGAAGATCGCGACGTGGCACGGCGGCAGCAACGACGTCGAGCGCGGTCGGCCGGCCGCCGAGACGAGCACGAGCGTGCCGGTCTCGGCAACGGCGAGATCCGCGCCCGTCACCCCGAGATCCGCCGTGGCCACCAGCGCGCGCACACGGCGGCGCTCATCGTCGGCGGGCACGTCGTGGGGCATGGACTCCACCGTGACACCGGCCGCGCCGAGCTCGGGCGCGATGGCCATCCCGAGCTCTTCGGCCGGCCACGCGACGATGCGACGTGCGCCGAGTCCGGAACAGATGCGAACGAGCTCGGCGGGTACGGCGGCGGCGGTCGGGACGCGGTGAAAGATGCCGGCCACGCGCTCGAATTCCGCCCGGAACCGCTCCAGCGTCTGCGGCCAGCGCTCGCTCAGCTCGCGACGCAGCAACTCCAGGCGCTGTCCCGGCTGAGCCGGCCGCTCGGACGGCGTCGCCGCGAACAGCCCGCGCGTCTTGGTCATCTCGGTGCGAATGCGACCGAGAAACTCTCCTCTAGAGCTCACGCCAGCGCTCCTGGAACGTGCGCGCGGCGACGGCCGGCAGATCGCGGGTCCTGGTCCACTGCCCGAAGAAGAGCGGCAGGGCGCGGATGCGCCCGTCGCGCACGAACGGCCGCTGGGCCGCGCGGCCGATGCGCGCCGCCCCGCGATACAGCATCGACGAGCCGAGCACGCGGGCGAGCATCTTGAACACGACGCGCTCGGACCACGGCGCGATGCGCCGCTCGTTGACCTCGCGCCGCAGCTCGACCAGCATCCTCGGGATGTCGATGCGGACGGGGCACGCATCGGCGCACGCGCCACACAGCGACGACGCGTGGGCGAGATCGCCGACCGACGCGGGGCCGTTCAGCATCGCGGTCAGCAAGATCCCGATCGGTCCCGGATACGTATAGCCATAGGCGTGGCCGCCGATCTGGCGGTAGACGGGACAGACGTTCAGGCACGCGCCGCAGCGCAGGCAGTAGAGCGCCTCGCGCAGCGTGCCGGCGATCTGCGCGATGCGTCCGTTGTCGAGCAGCACCAGGTGAAATTCGTCGGGCCCCTCCAGCTCACCGGGCCGCCGCGGCCCCTGCACCAGCGTCGTGTACACGGAGAGCTTTTGCCCGGTCGCGCTCTTGGCGAGGATCGACAGGAACACGGCGAGATCGGTCATCGACGGGATGACCTTCTCGACGCCCATGACCGCGACGTGCACGCGCGGCAGCGATGTCGCCATGCGGCCATTGCCCTCATTGGTGACGAGCACGACGGTTCCCGTCTCGGCCACCGCGAAGTTCGCCCCGGTGATTCCGAGATCGGCCTGCAGGAATTTCTCGCGCAGCTCTTCGCGCGCGACTTTCGTGAGCACCTCGGGATCGGCCGGCAGCCCGGGCCGGCGCAGCTCACGCGAAAAGAGCTCGGCGACCTGGCCCTTCGTCTTGTGGATGGCGGGCGCGATGATGTGCGACGGACGCTCGTGCGCGAGCTGGATGATGTACTCCCCGAGGTCGGTCTCGACCGGCGTGACGCCGATCGCCTGCAGCGCGTCGTTGAGGTGGATCTCCTCGGTCGCCATCGACTTCGACTTCACGGCCATGCGCGCGCCCGTGCGGCGCGCGATGCCGAGCACGATCTCACGCGCCTCCTCCGCCGTCGCGGCAAAGTGCACGTGGCCGCCGAGCCGCTCGATGTTGTCGACGAGCGTCTCCAGATATGTGTCCAGGCGCTGCAGCGTGGCTTCTTTGATGGCGCGCGCGCGATCGCGCAGCCGCTCGCCGTCGGGGAAGTCGTCGAATGCCTCGCGGCGCAGCGTGATGAACTTGGTCGTCGCAATGTCGAGCGCCTCGTGCAAGAAGCGATCGCCGAGCGCCTGCGAGGCACGCTCGCGCAGCGGCGTGGTGAGGATCGGCTCCGTCACTTCAGCACCTCGGCGAGGTGCAGCGCGCGCAGCGGCGATCCCCGGCGCGCCAGTCCCCCGCGGATCTGCATGAGGCAGCCGGCATCGCAGGCCACCAGGCAGCGCGCGCCGGAGGCCTCGAGATTGGCGAGCTTGCGGTCGAGGATGGAGGTCGAGACCTCGGGCAGGCGTACCGAGAACGAGCCGCCGAAGCCGCAGCACTCGTCGCTGCCCGGGAGCGGCACCACCGTGGTGCCGGTGAGCCCGCGCAGCAACGCGCGCGGCGTCTCGCCCTCGTGCAGCCCGCGCAGCAGATGACACGAGTCGTGATACGCCAGCGGTCCTTCGACGTCGGTCTCGAAGCTCGTCTGTCCGAGCCGTCGGACGAGGAACTGCGAGAACTCGTATGTGCGCTCGGCAAGCTTTTCCGCGTCCGCCGCCTCGGCGCTGCCGCGCAGGAGCCCCGGATATTCGTGCTTGACCATCCACGCGCACGACCCCGAGGGCACCACGACGGCGTCGGCACCGCGGAAAATGGCCACGGTTCGCCGCGCGACCGCGGCCGCCTCGGCGTGATAACCGGAGTTGAACAGCGGCAGGCCGCAGCAGGTCTGCCCGGACGGAAGCGTGACGTCAACACCCAGCCGGCGCAGCAGGCGCACGATGCGCTCGCCGACTTCGGGATAAAACATGTCGGCGAGGCACGTGATCATCAGCGCCGCGCGCGTCATGCGTGCGGCGGCGGGGGCGCCATGAACACGAGCAGGAGCAGTCGCTGGCCGGAGTCGTTCACGACTCCGTGCTGCCGGCCGGCGGCCGCGACCAGCGCCTCGCCGGTCTCGAGCGCGTGATCCGCGCCGTCGAGCGTGAACCGTCCGCGGCCTTGCAGAACGACGTACACCTTGTCCTGCCCCTCGTGCGCATGCACCTTCTGCGTCTGCCCGGGCTCGAGACAATAGAGGTCCATCTGCGCGCGCGGCGTCGCGGCCAGCGCGATCTTCGCCATCTTGTCGGGCTGGTACTTCGCGTGCTCCGCGAGCCGGATCTTCATCGCGCCTCCCATCGCATCGCGCGGGCCAGCAACGTCACGGGGTGAACGACTTCGAGGTCGAGCCCGCGTTCGCGCGCTCCGCGCGCAATTTGTAGCACGCAGCCCGGATTGCCGGTCGCCACGATCGTGGCGCCCGTCTCGGTGATCCGCGCCAGCTTCTGCGCGAGCAGCCGATCGGCCATCTCGGGCTCGAGTACGTTGTACACCCCGGCGCTGCCGCAGCAGAGCTCGCTGTCCACGAGCGGCACGAGACGCAGTGCCGGGATGCGTGCCAGCATCGCGCGCGGCGCCGTCCGCACACGCTGGCCGTGCGCGAGGTGACAGGGATCGTGGTACGTCACGGTCACGGGCAGTGCGTTCAGCGGTAGCTCCGCCTCGGCGAGCAGCTCGCTGACGTCACGCGTGCGCGCCGCGAGGCGACGCGCGGCCTCGTCGTCGAGCCAGTGGTCATACTCGCGCAGCGCCGCCCCACAGCCGGCGGCGTTGATCACGACGTATTCGACGTCCGACGGCAGCGCGGCCGTCAGCGCGCTGGCGCGCGCGCGGAATGCATCGACCCGGCCCGCGTGTAGATCGAGAGCGCCGCAGCAGCCCTGCGTGCGCGGCGCGACGACGTCCCAGCCCGCGGCGGCGAGCAGACGCATGGTGTCGCGATTGACGTCGGCGAACAGATGGCGCTGAACGCAGCCGGTCAGGAGCGCGACACGGCCACGGGACGTGCCGCGCGCGCGAACGAAGTCCGGGACGTCGAGCTCGGGCGGCAAGGTCTGGGGCAGCAGACTCTCCAGGGCGGCCAGACGGGGCAGGCGACGCAGCACGCCCGTGCGCTGCACGAGGCGCTGTAGTCCCCAGCGGCGGTAGCGTCGCAGCAGTCCGAGGACAATGCCGAGCCTTCCCGGGTGTGGAAAGAGCCCGAACAGCAGCGCGTCGATCAGTCGTCGGCGAAGCGGCCGCCCTGCCCGCTCGATGTCCGCGCGCGCCGTCTCGAGCAGCGAGCCGAACGGCACGCCCGCCGGACACGCGGTCTCGCACGCGCGACAGCCGAGGCAGAGGTCGAGATGGTGCGTATAGGTCTCGGTCATCTCGAGACGGCCTTCGGCGACCGCGCGCATGAGGTACACCCGGCCGCGCGGAGAGTCCATTTCTTCGCCGAGAACGCGATAGGTTGGGCAGACTGGCAGACAGATCCCGCAGTGGACGCACGATCGAATGGAATCCATTGTAGCGGGGTCCGTGAGCCCGGTTTGTACCGCGGGTGGCCTGTTCAAGACGGTTTCCGGCTGCGCACGCACTTTGTGGGTGGGCTGCTTGTTGTAGCGGGTGCCGCGAGCCCGGTTTGTACCGTGGGTGGCCTGTTCAAGACGGTGCGCGGCTCCGACACGCCCGTCCCACCATGCTCGGACGATGCTTCGCTCATAATCCGGCGACGAAGCGGCCGGGGTTCAGGATCCCGCGCGGATCGAATTCCGTCTTGATCGCTCGCATCACCGCGAGCGCCGGCGCTGGCACAGGCCCCCAGGGATCGAGGCGCTCGCGCAGCGAGCGCGGCCCGCGCTCGATGACGACTGCGCCACCGACGTCGGCGACGGCATCGCGCAAGCGTCCGAGCGCGGCATCGACCGACGTCGATTGCGCGTCGGCGTTCTTCACGAGGACCCGCAACACTCCGAGCCCCGCGGCACCGGCCACCGCTGCGCCCGGCAGCGCGGCGTGTACGGCGCCGAGCGTCTCGACGAGCCGGATCGGGACGGTGCCGATGCGAAGCACCACGCCGTCGTGGGCGGCGAGCACGCGATCGTACGCCTTCCAGAACGAGGCGCCCATGGTTTCCATGGTGCCGTGAGCACGCTGGACGATCGCTTTGAGGAGTCCCTCTTGCGCGCGGACCGCGGACTCGACGGTTCCGATCGACACGGCGAGCGCGACGGCCGCCGTGTCCGCGGGGCTCGCGGGCAGGACGCCGCTCGTGAGCGCACGCGCGTCGAGCAGCTCGATGCGATTGGGCTGGATCGTCGAATCGAGCAGCGCGGCCACGCAGTCCTGCGCGTGCGCCGGTGTGCGGAACGCCGCGAGCCATGTCGACTCGTGCTCCGGTGCGGGATGCAGACGCAGCGTGAGCTCGACGAGCACACCGAGCGTCCCGAGCGAGCCGACCATGAGCTTGGGCACGTCGTAGCCGCTGACCGACTTGACGACTCGCGCCCCGCCCCACGTGAGCACGCCGTCGGCCTGCACGAACCGCACGCCGAGCAGCAGGTCGCGCGGCGTGCCGTAGCGCTGCCGCAGTGGTCCGCTCGCCTGCGTTGCGACGAGACCACCGAGCGAGCGAGCGCTCCAGCCGGGTGGATCGATCGGCAAGATCTGCCGGTGTGCGCCAAGGCGCGCCGCAAGCGCGCCCGCGGTGCAGCCAGCCAACACCGACACGGTGAGGTCTTCGGGACGGTGGTCGAGCACGGCGTCGAGACCGCGGGTGTCGAGCACGAGATCGAGCCGTGCCGGCGGGTGTCCGAGCTCCAGCGCGGTGCCGCTGCCGCGCGGGACGACGGCGAGGCGCTCGTCGTGCGCGAGCGCGACGACGGTCGCCGCCTGCTCGAGTGTCGTCGGCTGTACGGTCCAGCGCGGCACGGCGCCGTCGACGGCGTCACCGCCCTCGCGCAGGTGCGCAGCACCGACGATGCTGCGCAGCGCGTCGGCGAGCGTCGTCGTCGTCACCGCCATGGTCTTACACCCACGTGCCGGCGGGCAGCGTCGGCCGTGAGGGTCGGAAGCCCTCGCCGCACGCGGGATGCGAGGGCAGCAGCTTCGCGGGATTCATGATCCCGTCCGGATCGAACACGCGGCGCAGGCGGAACATGAAGTTCAAATCGGCGTCGGCGTACTGCAGTGGCAGGTTCTTGGCCTTGTCCATCCCGATGCCGTGCTCGCCGCTCACGGTGCCGCCCAGCGCGATGCACGCGTGCAGCAGCTCCTCGTTCGCCTGCTGGGCGCGTTTGAGCTCGTCGGGATTGCGGTCGTCGTAGCAGATCAACGGGTGCAGATTGCCGTCGCCGGCGTGGAACACGTTCGCGAACAGCAGATTGTGGCGCTTCGAGATGGCAACCATTTCGCGCATGATCTGCGGCAGTTTGCTACGCGGGACGACAGCGTCCTGCAGCAGGTAGGCGGCCGTCACGCGGCCGATAGCGCCGGCGGCTTCCTTGCGCCCTTTCCACAACAACGCGCGCTCGGCTTCGTCGCGTGCGACCGTGACCATGAGCGCTTGCCGTTCGCGGCAGATCGCGGCCACCCGCTCCGCCTGCGCTTCGACCTCGGCGCGCGGCCCATCGAGCTCGATGAGCAGCACGGCGCCCGCGCCGTCGGGATAGACCTTCCCCACCGACGCGTTCACCGCGCCGATCATCGCGTCGTCGAGCATCTCGAGCGCGGCGGGGATGATGCCGGCCGCGATGATCGCCGACACCGCCTCGGAGGCCTCGACGAGGCTTGCGAACGACGCCAGCGCCGTTTTCACCGCCTCGGGCAGATGCAGCAAGCGCACCGTGATCGCGGTGACGAGCCCGAAGGTGCCCTCGTTGCCGACGATCGTGCCGGTGAGATCGTAGCCCGGGCGCTCGGCGGCCTTGCCGCCGACGGTGACGACGTCGCCGGTGCCGGTGACGATCTCGAGCCCGAGTACGTGATTCGTCGTGATGCCGTACTTCAGGCAGTGTGGCCCGCCCGCATTCGTTGCGACGTTGCCACCGATCGACGAGACCATCTGACTCGATGGATCGGGCGCGAAGAACCAGCCGCGATCGCGCACCTCATTGCTGAGCCAGAGGTTGATCAGGCCCGGCTGGACCGTCGCACAGCGATTCGGGAGATCGAGCTCGAGGATGCGCGTCATGCGCGTCATCGACACCATCACGCCGCCGTGCGGCGCGGTGGCGCCGCCGATGAGCCCGGTCCCCGAGCCGCGCGGCACGATGGGCACGCCCGCCTCGCGGCAGAGACGAACGATGGCCCGCACATCCTCGGTGCTCGTCGGCAGGACGACGACGTCGGGCGCGGCCTTGTACAGCGTGAGCATGTCGCTCTCGTAGGTGAGGCGACCTTCGGGAGTGACGATGACGCCGGCGGCGCCGAGCAGGCGCTGGAGCCCGGCGACTACGCTCGCGGAGACGGCCACGGCGCGCCGCGGATCAGCCGATCTTCCAGGTGTCGCCGGAGACGAGCAGCTTGGCGATGTCGCCCGGCCCGCGATCGGAGAGGGCCCGCTGCTCCTGCTCGAGCATGACCTCCTCGTAGATCGGTGCGTCGATCGCCGCCAGCACGCCGATCGGCACCGGGAACTCCGGCGCGAACAGATCGGCGAGGATCTTGGCGGCGTTGACGTTCGTCTCGTCGTGCACCCAGAGCGCGCTCTCCTGCACGTCCTTGGCGTCCACAACCGTCGGAATGACGCCCTTCATGATGACGGCCTTGCGCGCGTCGGGCGGGCCGTACACGAGAGGCTTGCCGCTCTCGAGGCGCAGCTCGTAGGCGAGCTTGGACGTCTTGTCGTACATGACGTTCCAGGCGAGATCGTTGTACACGTTGCAGTTCTGTAAGATTTCGAGGAACGCCGTGCCCCTGTGCGCGGCCGCGCGCTTGAGCATCTCCTCCATGTGGGCGATGTTGCGATCGACGGTGCGAGCGACGAACGTGGCGCCGCAGCCGAGCGCAAACGCGAGCGGGTTCACGGGACGATCCGCCGATCCCATCGGCGTGGACTTCGTCACCTTGCCGAGCTCGCTCGTGGGCGAGTACTGGCCCTTGGTGAGCCCGTAGATCCGGTTGTTGAACAGCAGAATCGTCAGGTTCACGTTGCGGCGCAGCACGTGCAGCATGTGGTTGCCGCCGATGGACAGCCCGTCACCGTCACCGGTGACCACGAACACTTTCAGGTCGGGACGCGCGACGCGCAGGCCGGTGGCCATGGCCGGCGCGCGGCCGTGGATCGTGTGAAACCCGTACGTGTTCATGTAGTAGGGGAACCGGCTGGAGCAGCCGATGCCCGAGATGAACACGATGTTCTCGCGCGGAATACCGAGGTCCGGCATCGATTTCTGAACGGCGCTGAGGATGGCGTAGTCACCGCATCCCGGACACCAGCGGACGTCCTGATCGGACTCGAAATCCTTTTTCGTGTACTTCGGCGTTGGCGCGGCCGCCGCCCCGGTCCCCTGAGCGCTCATGCATGACTCCCGAGCAATTGGTGGATGCCTTCCAGAATCTCTTCGCTCGCCAGCGGCAGCCCGCGCACGCGGTTGAAGCCGACAGCGTCGACGAGGTATTCGGCGCGCAGCACGCGGACGAGCTGCCCGCTGTTGATTTCCGGGACGAGGACCTTCCGATATTCGCGCAGGATGTGGCCGAGGTCCGGCGGCAGCGGATTCAGATGGCGCAGATGGATCGACGCCACCGAGAGGCCCGCCGCCTGCGCGCGCTCGACGGCCGCGGTGATCGAGCCGTACGTGCCGCCCCAGCCCACGATGAGAACATCGCCGGTCGCCGGGCCGTTGATCGTCGTCGGCGGAATTTCCTGTGCCACGCGCCGAACCTTCTCGGCGCGCGTCTTGACCATGTGATCGTGGTTGTCGGGGTCGTAGGAGATGTTCCCCGTCACGTCCTGCTTCTCGAGGCCGCCGATTCGGTGCTCGAGGCCCGGCGTGCCGGGACGCACCCACGGCCGCGACAGCGTCGCGGGGTCACGAAGGTACGGGAAGAACCCTTCCTTCTCCGTGCGGAATTGGATCTCGATCGGCGGCAGCGTGGAGGCGTCGGGGATGAGCCATGGCTCCGACCCGTTGGCGAGGAAGCCGTCGGAGAGCACGATCACGGGCACCATGTATTTGGCGGCGATGCGCACCGCTTCGTAGGCGACGTAGAAACAGTCGCCCGGCGTCGCGGGTGCCAGTACCACCACCGGCGACTCGCTGTTGCGGCCGTACAGCGCCTGCATCAGGTCGGCCTGCTCCGTCTTGGTCGGCATGCCGGTCGACGGACCCGCGCGCTGGATGTTGAGAATGACGAGCGGCAGCTCGGCCGTGACGGCCAGGCCGATCGCCTCGCTCTTGAGCGCGATCCCCGGACCGCTCGAGCACGTGACACCGATCGCACCGCCGAACGACGCGCCAATCGCCGCCGTGACCGCGGCGATCTCGTCCTCGGCCTGGACCGTGCGCACGCGGAAGCGCTTGTGCATCGCGAGCTCTTCCAGAACGCTCGAGGCCGGCGTGATCGGATACGCGCCATACACCACGGGCACCTTCGAGCGCTCGGCGGCCGCGAGCAACCCCCACGCGAGCGCGCGGTTGCCCGTCATCGCCCGGTAGAGACCGGGCGCCATCTCCGCGGGCTCGACGGTGTAGACCTCCTCGAAGAACTCTGCCGTCTCGCCGAAGGCGTGCCCCGCCTTCAGCACGCGAGTGTTGGCCTCCGCGATGTCGGCTTTCTTCGCGAAGCGCTTGACGATCCACTCGAGCGTGGGCTCGAGCGGGCGCGTGTAGATCCAGGAAACGAGGCCGAGCGCGAAGAAGTTCTTGGTGCGGTCCTTTTCCTTGGTGTCGAGCTTCAGATCGGCGATGGCCTTGTGCGTGAGGCCGGTCATGTCGACCTTGTGCAGGCGGTAGCGCTCTCCCAGCGCCGGATCGTCGAGCGGATTCTGCGTGTAACCCGCCTTGTCGAGATTGCGCTTCTCGAAGGCGGCGGTGTTGACGATCAGCAGCCCGCCCGGCTTGAGATCGCGAAGATGCACCTTGAGCGCGGCCGGGTTCATCGCGACGAGGCAGTCGAGCCGATCGCCGGGCGTATACACGCGCTGGCTGCCGAACTGCAGCTGGAACGACGACACGCCGAACAGCGTGCCGGCCGGGGCGCGGATCTCGGCCGGGAAGTTCGGCAACGTCGCGATGTCGTTGCCGGCCCACGCCGACTCGGTCGTGAACTGCTCGCCCGTGAGCTGCATCCCGTCGCCGGAGTCGCCCGCGAACCGGATCACGGCGCGCTCGAGCTCACGCCGACCCTTGGCGCCCTTTACGGCCGCCGCCGTCTCGCTCATCGATCTCTTCTCCCCCACCCGGTCGCCGACGTCCGGGCATCGCGCGCAGGGCCTCGGTGCGTCGTCGTCTCCGGGATTTGCGCTGAGGCCGCCCCGGCGTTCCACGGCTGCGTCAGGGCGTGATTCATCTTAAAGGACGACCTACCATTGGGCAAGGTAATCCGGTGGTTACGCCATCGAAGTGCACGTTAACCCGCATCCATTTCGTGCGGGCGCTTGAGCGTGTCGCTGGGCGGAAGATTCAGCACGGCTTCCGGGAACAACTGTGCCAGCCAACGGATCACGTCGCTCACCGTGACCACGCCGATCGGCCGCCGCTCGGCATCGACGAGCGGCACCGTGCGATAGCCGGCGACGCTCATGCAGTGCAGCGCGTACGCGATGCGATCATTCGCGCTGAGCGCCTCGGGATTGACGGTCATGACCTCGCGGAGCGGCGTCTTGCGTGCGTCGCGAGCCGCACCGGCCACCCGCGTCAGCACGTCGCGCTCGGTGAGGATGCCCGTCAGCCGACGCTCGGCATCGACGACGAGCACGCAGGCCTGCCGACGCTCGAGCATCCGCGCGATGGCTTCTTCGACGGTTGCCGAGGGCGGCAGACAGATCGGTTCGGCGGGGCCCAGCGTGGCGATCGTGTCATCGAGGAGCGCGCTGTCCAGCAGCACGCTCCGGACGTGTTCCAGCTCTTCGTCGAGATCATACGGGCGATCGTCGAAGTCCATCATGAAGCTCCCTCCCGAGCGGCGCGCGCCCGGCGCTTACCGTTCAATGGCGGTGGCGACGTGCGCCGACGCGCCGCTCGCTTCCTTCAGCATCTCGACGAAGCGGCTTGCCGTCGGCGTCAGCGGCTTGTGCCGACGATAAATGATGCCGACGGGCCGCGCCAGGTCTGGAACGCCGAGGCTCACCGCCGCCAGCGTCCGGATCCCCGCTTCCTTCTGAACGGTGTGGCGGGGCAGAATGCTCACACCCTCGGCGATGATGATCGCCTGCTTGATCGTCTCGATGTTGTCGAACTCCATCACCGTATTCACCCGCGCGCCGTGCTGCCTCAGCGCGCGGTCGATCGCCTTGCGGATGGGCAGCGCCCGGTCGAAGCCGACGAATCGCTCGCCATTGAGGTCGGCCGGCATCACCAGCCGCCGCCGTGCAAAGCGATGGTTCGGATGGCACACGACGGCCATCGGCTCGACCCGCAATGGCACGACCGTCAACGCCCGGTTGGCAGGCGGATAGGACATGATGCCGAGGTCGGCGTCGTCGTTCATCACCGCCTCGACCACCTTGTGAGGGTGCAGACACTCGAGCTGGACCCGCGCGTCGGGATAGAGCGCCGCGAACTGCTGCATTGGACGGCTTACGTCATGCACGCCGACGGAATAAATGGCTGCCACCCGCACCGCCCCGTCCAGACGCGTCTTGACCGCGGCGACCTCCGCCTTGGCGTTCTCCCACGCCTCGAGCATCGTGCGGCAGGCCTCGTACAGGGACTGGCCGTGCGGTGTCACGGCGAACGGCCGCTTGCTACGGTCGATCAGCGTTGCGCCGACCTGCACCTCGAGCTGTTGCACGGCCTGGCTGGCCGCGGACTGGGACACGAAGTTGAGCTCCGCGCCCTTCGAGAACGAGCGCAACCGCACGACGTCGCAGTACAGACGGAGGGTCTCGAGATGCACGCGCACACTCTACACCATAAGAACGACTGATACATACCATCCGTCTTTTCGCTGCTGACTAATACTGGTTGGTTCGGTACTATCGTGCAACTGTTCACAAAGGGGCGAGGATGATGAAGCGGCAAGGGCTGTACGACCCCGCGCACGAGCACGACGCGTGCGGCGTCGGCTTCGTGGTCGACATCAAGGGGCGAAAGTCTCACGCGATCGTCCGTCAGGGACTCCTCGTTCTCATCAACCTCCTGCACCGGGGCGCCTGCGGCTGCGAGCCCAACACGGGCGACGGCGCCGGCATCCTGCTTCAGGTTCCCGACAAGTTCCTGCGCAAGCAGTGCGGCCGCATCGGTATTCCTCTGCCCGGGCCGAAGGATTACGGCGTCGGCTGTGTGTTCCTGCCGCGAAACTCCGTGCAGCGCGAGAAGGTCCAGGGCCTCATCGCCAGCATCGTCGCCGAGGAGGGGCAGCGGCTCCTCGGCTGGCGAGACGTGCCGACCGACGACCGGCTGCTGGGTGCGAGCGCGGTGAACGTCGAGCCGCACATCAAGCAGGTGTTCGTCGGCCGCGGTGACGCGCGCGACGCCGCGCACTTCGAGCGCAAGCTCTACGTCATCCGCAAGCGCATCGAGCATGCGCTCGAGACGATGGACTTCGCCGAGAGGCGGCTCACCTACATTCCGAGTCTCAGCAGCAACACGCTGATCTACAAGGGCATGCTGTCGGCCGATCAGATCGAGACGATGTACCCGGACCTCTGCGATCCCGACATCGAGTCGGCGCTGGCCCTGGTGCACCAGCGCTTCAGCACGAACACGTTCCCGTCGTGGCCGCTCGCGCATCCCTATCGCTACGTCGCCCACAACGGTGAGATCAACACGCTGCGCGGCAACATCAACTGGATGCGGGCGCGCGAGGCGCTGTGCCGCTCGGACGTTCTGGGCGACGATCTCGCCAAGGTGCTGCCGGTCACGCGCGAAGGGCTGTCGGACTCCGCGACCTTCGACAACGTCGTCGAGTTTTTGGTCATGAATGGGCGCTCGCTGCCGCACGCGATCCTCATGATGATTCCCGAGCCGTGGCAGCACCACGAATCGATGAGCCCGGAGCGACGCGCGTTCTACGAGTATCACTCCTCGCTGATGGAGCCATGGGACGGCCCCGCGTCGATCGCCTTCACGGACGGCACGGTCATCGGCGCCGTGCTCGATCGCAACGGACTGCGTCCGTCGCGGTACTACGTGACGAAGGACGACATGGTGGTGATGGCGTCGGAAGTGGGCGTGCTCGACATCCCGGCCGACCAGGTGCTCGTGAAGGAGCGCCTGCATCCCGGCAAGATCTTCCTGGTCGACACCGCGCAGGGGCGCATCATCGACGACGACGAGATCAAGGCGGACCTTGCCGCCGAGCATCCGTACGGCGACTGGCTGCAGCAGAACCAGGTGCGTCTCGAAGACGTGGCGGCGGCACCGGTCAAGGAGTCCGATCACGCGACCGTGCTGACGCGGCAGATCGCGTTCGGCTACACGCACGAAGACCTGCGCCTGCTGCTCGTCCCGATGGCCAAGAACGGCGAGGAGCCGATCGGGTCGATGGGCACCGACACCGCGCTCGCGGTGCTCTCGGATCGGCCGCGGCCCCTGTACGACTACTTCAAGCAGCTGTTCGCGCAGGTCACCAACCCGCCGCTCGATCAGATTCGCGAGGAGCTCGTGACGGCGATGGAATCGACGATCGGCCCGGAAGGCAACCTGCTCCGTGCCGAGCCCAGCTCCTGCCGTCAGATCGTTCTCAAGGATCCGGTGCTGTCGAACGAAGACCTCGCGAAGCTCGCGCACATCTCGGAGCTCGGGTTCAAGGCGATCACGCTGCCGATGCTCTACCCCGTCGCGGAGGGCGCGCCCGGGCTCGAGCGCGCGCTCGAGGATCTGCAGCGGCGCGCGAGCCGAGCCATTGCCGATGGTCACAACGTGCTCGTGCTCTCCGATCGGGGCGTCACGCGCGAGCTGGCGCCGATCCCGAGCCTGCTCGCCACCGCCGCCGTCCACCATCACCTCGTGCGCCACAGCGAGCGCACGCGGTGCGGCCTCGTGATCGAGACGGGTGACGCGCGCGAGGTGCACCACATGTGCCTGCTCATCGGCTATGGCGCGGGCGCGGTGAATCCGTGGGTTGCGTTCGAGACGCTGGACGACCTCATCCACCAGGGCGTGGTGACCGGGCTGGATCGGGCGAAGGCCGTGCGCAACTACATCAAGGCGCTGAACAAGGGAATTCTGAAGGTCATGGCGAAGATGGGCATCTCGACGCTGCAGTCGTACACCGGCGCGCAGATCTTCGAGGCCATCGGCCTGAACCGCAGCGTGGTGGACCGCTACTTCACCGGGACCGCGTCGCGCGTGGGCGGCATCGGGATCGACATCCTCGCCGAGGAGACACGCCGGCGGCACGAGGCCGCCTTCCCGGCGCGTCAGGTCGAGAAGCCGGAGCTCGAGTGGGGTGGCGAGTACCAGTGGCGCCGCGACGGCGAGCACCATCAGGTGAACCCGGACATGATCGCGCGGCTGCAGGCGTCGACACGCTCGGGCAGCTACGCGGCCTACAAGGAATACGCGAAGATCGTCGACGATCAGAGCAAGCACCGCGCGACGCTGCGCGGGCTCTTCACGCTGAAGCCCGCTGGCCCACCGCTGCCGCTCGACGAGGTCGAGCCGATCGAGTCGATTCTCACGCGCTTCGCCACCGGCGCAATGTCCTACGGCTCGATCAGCCAGGAGGCGCACGAGACGCTCGCGATCGCGATGAACCGTCTCGGCGGGCGCTCGAACACCGGCGAGGGCGGTGAGGACCCCGCGCGTTACGTGCGCGACGCCAACGGTGATTGGCGGCGCAGCGCGGTGAAGCAGGTCGCCTCCGGCCGCTTCGGCGTGACGAGCGAGTACCTCGTGAACGCCACGGATCTGCAGATCAAGATGGCCCAGGGCGCCAAGCCCGGCGAAGGCGGCCAGCTGCCGGGGCACAAGGTGTACCCGTGGATCGCGAAGGTGCGCTATGCGACGCCCGGCGTCGGTCTCATCTCGCCGCCGCCGCACCACGACATCTACTCCATCGAGGATCTGGCGCAGCTCATCCACGATCTGAAGAACGCCAATCCAACCGCCCGAATCCACGTCAAGCTCGTGGCTGAAGTCGGCGTGGGTACGGTGGCGGCCGGCGTTGCGAAAGCCCACGCGGACGTCGTGCTGATCTCCGGTCACGACGGCGGCACCGGCGCCTCGCCGCTGACGTCGATCAAGCACGGCGGCGTGCCGTGGGAGCTGGGGCTGGCCGAGACGCAGCAGGTGCTCGTGCTCAACAAGCTCCGCGACCGGATCGCCGTGCAGACGGACGGTCAGATGAAGACGGGGCGCGACGTCGTCATTGCGGCGCTCCTGGGCGCCGAGGAGTATGGCTTTTCCACCGCGCCGCTCGTCGTGCTCGGCTGCATCATGATGCGCGTCTGCCACCTCAATACCTGCCCGGTCGGCATCGCGACGCAGGATCCGGAGCTCCGCCGACGCTTCGCGGGCAAGGCCGAGCACGTCGTGAACTTCTTCCGCTTCGTCGCGCAGGAGGTGCGCGAGCTGATGGCGGAGCTCGGCTTCCGCAAGATCGAAGACATGATCGGCCGTGCCGACTGTCTGGACGTCACGCCCGCCGTCGACCACTGGAAGGCGCGCGGACTCGATCTCTCCTCGATCCTCTACTCGCCGGCGATGCCGCCGGACGTCGCGCGGCGCTGCGTGGTCGCGCAGGATCACGGGCTCGAGAAGTCGCTCGACCACACCACGCTCATTCCGTCGTGCCGTGACGCCATCGAGCACGGCACGCGCGTGGAGCTGGCGCTACCGATCCGCAACGTCAACCGCACCGTCGGCACCACGCTCGGATACGAGGTCACCCTGCGGCACGGCCCGGCAGGGCTGCCCGACGACACCATCCGGGTTCGGTTCACCGGTTCCGCGGGTCAGTCGTTCGGCGCGTTCCTGCCGCGCGGGATCACGTTCACGCTCGAGGGCGATGCCAACGATTACTGGGGCAAGGGGCTGTCCGGTGGGCGGCTCATCGTCCATCCGCCGGGCCGCTCGACGTTCGTGCCCGAGGACAACATCATCATCGGGAATGTGGCGCTCTACGGCGCCACCGCGGGCGAGGCGTACGTGCGCGGCCTAGCCGGCGAGCGGTTCTGCGTACGCAACAGCGGCGTGCACGCGGTCGTCGAGGGTGTCGGTGACCACGGGTGCGAATACATGACGGGCGGTCGCGTCGTCGTCATCGGACGGACGGGGCGGAATTTCGCGGCCGGCATGTCGGGTGGTGTGGCGTTCGTGCTCGATCTCGACGGCGAGTTCCACCGGCGCTGCAACCGCGAGATGGTGGATCTGGAGGCGCTCGACCAGCCGGCCGATGTCTCGCTCGTCGGCGATCTCATCGATCGCCACGTGACCTATACGCACTCCGCGCACGCCGCGAAGATCCTCGCGGGGTGGCGCGCCATGCGCCCGCGCTTCGTGAAGATCATTCCGAAGGACGAAAAGCGTGTCCGCGCCGCGGAGGCCAAGGCCCGCGCGCAAGGGCGTGAGCCCACATTCGCCGAGCTCGTGGGAGCCACGAGTGGGTAAGGCCACCGGCTTTCTCGAGATCCAGCGCAAGAAGTGGGCGACGCGGCCGGTCGCCGAGCGCGTCCGTGACTGGAAGGAGGTCTATCTCCCCTTCCCGCACGAGGACCTCAAAAAGCAGGGCGCGCGCTGCATGGATTGCGGCGTTCCGTTCTGCCACCAGGGCTGCCCGCTCGGGAATCTGATTCCCGACTGGAACGACCTCGTCTACAAGGACCGCTGGCGGGACGCCATCGAGCGCCTGCACGCGACGAACAACTTTCCCGAGTTCACCGGTCGGCTGTGCCCAGCGCCCTGCGAGGGCTCCTGCGTGCTCGGGATCAACGACGAGCCCGTGACGATCAAGGCCATCGAAGTCTCGATCATCGACCACGCGTTCGAGCACGGCTGGGTCGTGCCCGAGCCGCCCGGCGTGCGGACCGGGAAGAAGGTCGCGATCGTCGGCTCGGGGCCGGCCGGTCTCGCCGCCGCGCAGCAGCTCAATCGCGCCGGCCATTCCGTCATCGTGTTCGAGCGCGCCGACCGCGTGGGCGGACTGCTCCGCTACGGCATTCCCGAGTTCAAGATGGAGAAGCGCCATCTGGACCGGCGACTGGCGCTGATGGAGAAGGAGGGCGTCGTGTTTCAAACCAACGCCCACGTCGGCGTGAACCTGCCGGTGGCCGATTTGCGTCGCGACTTCGACGCCATCGTCCTCGCGGGTGGCGCGTGCGCGCCGCGGGACCTGCCGATCCCCGGTCGTGAGCTCGGCGGCATTTACTTCGCGATGGACTACCTCACGCTGTCCAACAAGCGATGCGAGGGCGACGCGATTGCCGAGGAGGAGTTCATCAGCGCGCGGGGCAAGCGTGTCGTCATCATCGGCGGCGGCGACACCGGCGCGGACTGTCTCGGCACCGTGCACCGGCAGGGCGCGGCGTCCGTGCATCAGTTCGAGCTGCTGCCGCGTCCGCCCGATACGCGCGCGCTCGACAATCCGTGGCCGCAGTGGCCGAACATCTTCCGGGTGTCGTCAGCCCATGAGGAAGGCGGCGAGCGCGTCTACGCCGTGTCGACCCAGCGGTTCGTCGGCGACGGCGGCCGGGTGCAGAAGCTCGAGGCGGTCAAGGTCGACATGGTGCGCGACGGCGGGCGTCTGGAATTCAAGCCGGTGCCGGGCAGCACGTTCACCCTCGACGTCGATCTGGTGCTGCTCGCCATGGGCTTCGTCGGGCCGGAGAAGACCGGCATGCTGGGTGACCTCGGCGTGGCGCTGACCGATCGAGGGAACGTGGGCCGCGACGCGAACTGGATGACGAGCGTGCCCGGCGTGTTCACGTGCGGCGACATGCAGCGCGGCCAGTCGCTGATCGTGTGGGCGATTGCCGAGGGCCGCTCCTGCGCGCGCGGCGTGGATGCGTACTTGATGGGGCGGTCGGACCTGCCCGCGCCACTGGCGTGATGGCAGCGACGCCGGCGGAACGCGCGACGCTGATCGCACGCTATGCCGACGGACCGCGTGTGCTTCGAGAGGCACTCGCGACGGTTCCCGCCGAGGCGCTGCAGTGGCGTCCCGCTCCGGCCGAATGGTCGGCTCACGAGGTGGTTGTGCATTGCGCGGACTCCGAGACCCAGGCGGCCTCGCGCATCCGAGTCCTCGCCTGTGACAAGGAGCCCGTCATCCAGGGCTACGATCAGGAGGTGTGGGCGCGCGAGCTCGACTACCATGCGCACCCGCTCGACCTCGCGCTGGCGACCGTCGTGGCCGTGCGCGCCAACACGGCCGCGCTGCTGCGTAGGCTCCCGGAGGCCACGTGGGCGCGCGTCGGCCGCCACACCGAGTCCGGCCGCTACGGGGCTGACCAGTGGCTGTCGATCTACGCCGATCATCTGGAGATTCACGCGCGGCAGATCGCCGACAACGTCGCCGCGTGGCGGCGTCGGAGCGGCTGAGCCCCGCCGCGCCTCACGCGCGTCGGATGCGCTCCAGGTCTTCCATCGCCGCCTGCGCGCGCGGCCACGCCAGCAACGTTCGCCTGGTCGCATCGTCGGGCGCCTGCGCCGCCACGATCTGAATCGTGTCGGCGGCGAGCCGACCGGTCGTCGCCGCCTCGTCCATGTTGTTCTGGCCAGCCTGGGCGCAGGCGAGAAGATGGGCGGCCTGCCACGTCAGCGTGGGGTACGCGATTTTCCGAGCGAGTGACAAGGCTTCTCGAAGATCGGTCTCCGCCCGGCTCCAGTCGCGCGCCTGCAGCGCGATCTGGCCTCGCAGCGCGTGACACTTCGCGACGTATTTCGTCGAATGTGTCGGGCGGGCCCGCGCCAGCGCGTTGTCCACGTGGATCAGCGCCGCATCGGGCTGTCCCATGGTCACGAGGGTCTCGGCAATGTACGTCGCGAGGTGGATCGCCCACCGCCAGGTATGTGCGCCGAACGCCTCCTTCTCGACCCTCGTCATCGTGTCTTCGAGAAGCGTGAGCGCTCGCTGCGGCTCGCCGAGATTCAAGTAGTCCAGGCCCAGATTGATGAGCGCGCTGATCTCGGCGTTCGGGTTCTTCGCCTTCTGTCCGAGCTCGACGGCTTCTCGATCGAACTCGGCCGCCCGTCTGAAATCGCCGAGCTCCTGGTGGAGCCAGCCCTGCGTGTTCTGGAGCCGGCCGATCATGTACGTGTTGTTGCGGTCCTGCGCCTTCGCCAGTCCGTCGTCGATCACCGCGACCGCCTCTCGATACTGTCCGAGGCCGATGTGGGCGAGGCCGCTGAAGGCGATGGCGAAGAGCTCCTGAAAGCCGTCGTGGACGTCGGCAGCGTTTCGCTCCGCATTTCGAAACAGCACGAGCGCCTTGCGAAAATCTCCGCGCCAGTTGGCGTGCGCGCCGAGCCACGTCTGGCTCTGCGCCATCGTGTCCCGGAATCCGCCCGCCTCGGCCAGGTGCAGGGACTGCTCGAGCTTGCGGTCGGCCTCCGCGAGATCGCCGGTCACCTGGTCGAGCAGGCCGAGGTATGTGAGGCTCTTCGCGAGCACTCGCTGGTCGCCCGTTTCCTTCGCGATCGAGAGCGCGGCCTCCGCGCATCGGCGTGCGTCGGGGACGTGCTCCGTGGAGAACGTCGTCCAGTACACGTGCGCGAGATCGGCGAACGCATCGCCCTCGGCCAGCCGGTCCGACGACTCGCGGGCGAGCGTGAGCATCTGCTCCAGCTCCGCAACCGCCTCGGCGTGCTGATTCAGCAGCAACCACACGAGACCTCGGCGCCGATGGACATCGATGCGTTGAGACGCCGCGACACGCGCGCTGGCGCGACGCCCCACGTCGCGCGCCTTCGCGTAGAAATCGAGGGCGACGTGATTGGCATAGGCGTCTTTGGCTTTGTCAGCGGACCGCACGAGGTACTCGAAGGCCTTGCCCCACTCTTCCCCGTTCACGAAGTGATGGGCGAGCTCCTCGTAATGATCGGCCAGGCGGTCCGGATACAGCTCCTCGATCGCGCGTCCCACTGAGCGGTGCAGATCCTTGCGGCGCTCTTTGAGCAGGCTCTGATACGCCACGTCCTGAATGACGGCGTGCTTGAAAATGTAGGCGGGCTCCGCCACGAGACCTTGCTCGTAGATGATCTCCAGCGCCTTCAGCTCGCCGAGCAGGCCCTCGAGCTGTCCGGTCAACCCGGCAACCCGCTCGAGCAGCCGTCTCAAGAACTGTCGGCCGATGACCGATGCGAGCTGGACCGTTCGCTTGCCGTCCTCCCCAAGACGATCCAGGCGCGCCATGATGATGCCGTGAATCGTGTCCGGCACGCTGACTTCCGACAGGCCTTTCACGAGGCGATAGCCGCCGTTGTCGCGCCGGAGAATGCCGAGATCGAGCAGCGTTTTGGTCACTTCCTCGACGAAGAGCGGCACGCCTTCCGCTTTGTCCATCAGCGCCGTCCGTAGCTCAGCCGGGAACTGGTCGGCGCCGAGCATTCGGCTGGCCATCGTCGCCGCCTCGCCCTCGGTCAGGCTGCGCAGCGTAATCGTCGTATAGAAGCTTCGGCTCCCGAACGGAGGCGTGTAGCCCACCCGGTACGTCAATACGACCAGGATCGGCACACTCGCGACGGAGTCCATCAAGAGGCTCAGATACTCCTCGGTGCTCGTATCGACCCAATGCAAATCCTCGAACACGAAGACGATCGGCCGGAACGTAGCGCCGCGGAGGGCGAGCGCGCGGTTCGCCTCCAGCACTCTCTTGCGGCGGACGGCCGCGTCCATGGCGGACACCGCCGGCTCGCCGGGGTCCACGGAGAGGAGATGACGAAGATACGGGATGTGCGCGTCGAGCTGCCCAAGACGTCGCATGCCGTGCTCGATCTTCGCGATGATCTCGGGCTCGCCGTCGAATTCTTCGATGCGGAAATTGTCGCGGAGCTGGTCGATCAGGGGCAGGAACGGAATCGACTGTCCGAACGAGATGCAGCGTCCCTCCAGCCAGGTCACGTCCTCACCCGCGGCCCCGAGCTCGCGGCGGAACTCGAGCAGAAGTCGTGATTTCCCGATGCCGGCGTCGCCGGTAACGAAAGCGACCTGGCCATGCCCCGCTTTCACGTCACGGAACAATTCCTTCAGCGCGCCCAGCTCCCGCTCCCGGCCGATGAAGGGCGTGAGGCCGCGCTCCGCGGCGACGTCGAGTCGCGCCTTGCGTCCGCGGGCCCTGAGGACTTCGAAGGCCCGGATCGGCGCGTGCCCCTTCACCGGCACCTCGCCGAGGTCGAGCGTCTCGAAAAAGCCACCGATCACCTTGTGTGTGGCCTCGCTCGCCAGCACGCTGCCGGGCCGGGCCATCTGCTGCATGCGCGCAGCGAGATTGGTGGTGTCGCCAACGGCCGTGTAGTCCATCCGCAGATCGTCGCCGATGCGGCCGACCACCACCGGTCCCGTGTTCAGGCCGATGCGCATCTGCAATCCCCGATCGCCGGCGGCCTCGAGCTCGCGGGAGTACTCGCGCAACGCGTGCTGGATGCCGAGGGCCGCGTGCGCGGCTCGCCGCGGGCCGTCCTCGTGCGCGATGGGGGCGCCGAACAACGCCATGACGCCGTCGCCCGTGTACTGGTTGATGGTTCCCTCGAAACGGTGGACCTCGGCCGTGATCAGCTCGAAGCACCGCTCGATGATGCGATGAACTTCTTCGGGATCGAGCTTCTCGGCCAGCGTCGTGAATCCCGCGACGTCCGCGAACAGCACGGTGACCTGCCGTCGCTCGCCTTCGAGCGCTGACCGGGATTTGAGGATTTTGTCGGCGAGATGCTTGGGCGTGTACGACGCCCGCGATGGGCTGTACTCCGCGGCCGGACCGGGCGAGGCCGGGGACGCGGGCGGTGCCGCGGTCACGGACGCCGGCGCCTCAGCGAGGCGCTGGCCACACGAGCCGCAGAAGCGGGCCCCTGCCCGAAGTGTGGTGCCGCAGCTCGGACAGCGCATCGCGAGCGCGACGCCGCACTGATCGCAGAACCGGTTCTCCGGAGGGTTGTCGGCGTGACAGCTCTGGCACCGCATCGGAGTCGGTCTAATTCGTTTTCACGGTCTCAGGTCGCGCCTCGAGGCTTTGCCAGCGCACGTGCCCGACGAAAAACGGACCGAGTGTCGCGAGGTACTGCGACGTCTGGACGGTCTTGCGCATCGTCTGCACGAGGTGCGACAGCGGATGCAGCTCGCGGCCGATCAGCCCGATCACGAAGTCGTTGTCGTGCACGTCGAGGCCATGACAGGCGAGCCGCACGTCGTGCGCCAGGTCGGCGTCTCCGTACGCGCGTCCCAGAATCGAGTGCTCGCGGATGATCTCGCCCTGCTCTTTCGGCGCCAGACGGCCGAACGCGCCGGCGCGCCGTAGCGGATACCAGATCGCCCAGGGCCACGCCGGATTGAGCACGGTGTGGCGCGGCCGGCGGAAGAGCCACTCGTCGAGATCCTGCTCGAAGCCCGACGCATACGTCCGCCCGAGCATCGTCAGCTCCGAGCGCAGCGGCAGCGTCGTAAACGGCTCGGCGTTGAACAGATCGCGATACTGGCCGACGAAGGCCGCGGGATCCGCGCTCATCGTCAGCACGCCCACGCCCCGCGGATCGTTCACGTCCTGGTAGAGCACGCTCGGGAGCCCGCTCGCCTCGAGCGCGGTGGCCAGTGGCTTCGCATCCGCGCAGCCGCCGAAGACCTGCAGCTGCATGTACAGCCGGCGCTCCGAGAGCTGGCCACCGGCGCCGCGCTCGCGAACGTCGATCTTGACCTCGGAGGACTCGCTGCCGCCGCCGGGCGCGCCGCTCACTCAGCCTCCTCGCGTGTGCATCTCGAGATGCGGATCCCGCCGCAAGCCACCCACCTGGAGCAGCGGTGTGCGCTGGCCGAGCGCCAGCCGGTCTTCGGCACCGCGTTCGGTGCGCGCCGTCCACCCACCCGTGATGAGCGCCTTGAGCTGCGCGTCGGACGCGCCGCCGCGCAACGGTCCGCGCAAGTCGATGCCGCGCATGGCGTAGAGGCACAGATACCAGAGGCCGTCGGCGGTCAGCCGACTGCGGTCGCATTCGGCACAAAACGGGGCCGTGGTCGACGAGATGATGCCGAAGACGGTGCCGTCGCGCAGCCGGAAGCGGTCGGCGGGCGCGGTGGACTCCTCCACCACCGGCTCGATCGCGCCGTAATGCCGCGCGAGCCGCTCGAGCATCTCCGCGCGGCTGACGACCTGGTCGAGCGACCAGCGCGTCGCGCCACCCACGTCCATGTACTCGATGAAGCGAACTTCGGCGGGCACGCGGCGCGCGTACTCGATCAGGTCGACGAGCTCGTCGTCGTTCACGCCGCGCATGACGACGGTGTCGAGCTTGGTCCCGGTGAAGCCCGCGCGCGGGACGGCGGCAATGCCCTCGAGCACCTGCGCGTGCGCCGGGCGCCGTGTGAGCGCGGTGAAGCGCTCGGGGCGGAGCGTGTCGAGGCTGACCGTCACGCGGTGAAGACCGGCGGCGCGTAGCGCGGGGGCCTCGGCGGCCAGCAGCACGCCGTTGCTGGTGATCGCGAGGTCGCGCAGGCCCGGCTTGGCCGCGAGCTGCCGGATCAGCGCGGGCAGATCACGGCGCAGCAACGGCTCGCCGCCCGTGAGCCGGACCTTGTCGACGCCGAGATCGATGAAGACGTCGACGAGACGGCTGATCTCCTCGAAATGCAGGATCTCCTCGCGCGGCAGCCACACGTATTCCTCTTCGGGCATGCAATACGCGCAGCGCAGGTTGCAGCGATCCGTGACGGAGATGCGCAGGTTGCGCAGCGGGCGACCGCGCGTGTCGAGCGGCGCCATGCGGCTCACGCCGTGCCCACCAGGGCGGGCTCGGCCGCCCACGTCCGCTCCCACTCCCGCACCAGGCCGGATTTCTTCACGCCGACGTCGAAGTGCTCCCACGGAAGCTGCTCGTCTAGCGAGCGCGCGCGCGTGGTGTAGAAGTCCGGATCTCCGTCCCACTCGCGAAGTGCGCGCCGCCACTCGCCGTCCAGCCGCGCGGCGAGCTCGAGAAAATCGGCGACGCGCCGGTCGCCGCGTGCCAGCAGGGCCTGCAGCGCGGCCTCCCGCGGATTCTCGTGCAGCACGCGAACGTTGGACAATGCGCGCACCCCGCGCTTGATCGTCTCGAGCTTGGCGTTCAGCGCCTCGACGCCGGCGAACGGCGCCCACTGAAACGGCGTCCACGGCTTGGGCACGAACGACGAGATCGACAGCGTCAGCTTGCCGAACGGCTTGCCGCTCGAGTCGAGCACGCGCAGCCGCTCGAGCATGCGCCGGGCGAGATCCGGGATCGCGGCCACGTCGTCGGCCGTCTCGGTGGGCTGACCGATCATGAAGTAGCACTTGAGGTTCGGAATCCCGTTCGCGCGCACGAGGTCGCACGCGGCCATGAGCTGCTCGTCGGTGATCGCCTTGCGGATGGCCCGACGCAGGCGCTCCGTCCCCGCCTCGGGCGCCATCGTCAGCGTGCGGTGGCCGCCGCGCGCGAGCGAGGCGACGAGGTCGTCGGTCAGACTGTCGGCACGGAGCGACGAAATCGACAGCTCCATGCCGTTGTCCTCGACGATTTTCAGCAGATCACCGATCCATGGATAGTCGGAGACGCACGCACCGACGAGCCCGATTCGCTTCTCGCCCTGCGCGGCCAGGTCAACGATCGTGTCGCGCAGCGCCGCAACGCTACGGTGTCGAACGGGCCGATACACCTGACCCTCTAGACAGAACCGGCAGCCGCGGCCACAGCCCTTACCGACTTCGAGTAGCGCCATGTGCCCGTATTCCGCGTTCGGCGTCTTCACTGCGGCGATGGTGCGGAAGGCGTCGACCTGCTTGAGACGGCGCTTGACGACGATCGCGGGCGCGCCACGCTCGGGCCGCACCTCCGCGATCGTGCCGTCCGGTGCGTAGTCGACGCGGTGGCGCTCGGGGACGTACACGCCATGGAGGCCGACGAGGTGATCCAGGAACGTCTCGCGCTCGGCATACCCCGCGCGGTATGCGTCCAGGAGCTCGCCGACGAGCTCTTCGCCCTCGCCGACGACGATGAAGTCCATGAACGGCGCTATCGGCTCGGGGTTCGAGAACGCGCACACGCCGCCCATGAGGACAAGCGGATCGTGGGGCCGGCGCGCCGCCGCGCGCAACGGGATCTTCGCGAGGTCCAGCAAGCGCAGCACGTTGATGTAGTCGCCCTCGTACGTCACCGAGAAGCCGACGAGCTGAAAGTCCGTCAGCGGCCGCTGAGACTCGAGCGACAGCGGCGGCGTCGACGTCCGCCGCATTTCGTCGAGATCGGCGGCCTCCGGCATGAAGCCGCGCTCGCAGACGACGCCGGGCAGCGCGTTGAGGTGGCGATAGATCGTCTGAAAGCCGAGGTTCGACATGCCGACGGCGTACGTATTTGGATACACGAGCGCGATCGAGACCCGGCCACCCCAGTCGCGATACAGCGTGCCCTGCTCAGCGGCGAGCAGAGCCTGGGCTTTTTCCTTCAGTTTCCAAGACATTCGTACCAGTCTACCACGCGCGGCGTCAGCCCTTGATCACGCCGAGGGGCCGCAGGCGCGCCACGCGCGTCGAGATACCGAAGCCGTGCACCACGTTCACGACCTGCTGGGCGTCCTTGTACGCCTCGGGCATCTCCTCGGCCAGCGACTGATGGCCGGCGGCGCGTGCGACGACACCTCGCTGCGCGAGCTCGTCGGCGATGCGTCGTCCGCGCGCGGCCTTCACGGCCGCCGTGCGGCTCATCACACGGCCCGCGCCGTGGCACGTCGATCCGAACGTCTCCTTCATCGCCGTCGGCGTGCCGACGAGCACGAACGAGTAGCGGCCCATGTCGCCGGGAACGATGACGGGCTGGCCGACAAACGCACGCGTCGCCCCCTTGCGATGCACGAGCAGCCGTCGCGGCGCGCCGTCCACGTCATGCTGTTCTTCCTTGGCGATGTTGTGGGCGACGTCGTACACGACCGCCATGCCGAGATCCGCCGGCGTCACGCCGAGCACGCGCTCGAACACGCGGCGAGCGGCTTCGGCGAGTACCTGGCGGTTGGCGAACGCAAAGTTCGCCGCCGCGCGCATCGCGCCGAGGTACGCACGCGCTTCGGGCGAATCGATCGGCGCACACGCAAGCTGTCGGTCGGGCACGCTGATGCCGTGGCGCGCCATGGCCGCGCCCGCCACCCGCACGAAGTCCGTGCAGACCTGATGGCCGATACCGCGCGAGCCCGTGTGGATCATCAGCGTCACGCCGCCGCGGTGAAGGCCGAGGCGCTGTGCGACGGGCTCGTCGTATACCTCGTCGACGATTTGCACTTCGAGGAAGTGATTGCCGGAGCCGAGCGAGCCGAGCTGGCGCACGCCGCGCTCCGCGGCGTGCTGCGATACCGCGTCGGGATCGGCGCCGTCGATCGCTCCCGACGACTCGATGGCCGCGAGATCGCCTCGCGCGCCGTGGCCGTGCGCCACCGCCCAGCCGGCGCCATCGCGCATCACGTGAACGAGCTCGCGCGCGTCGAGGTTGACGGCACCTCGCCCGCCGACGCCGGTCGGGATCGCGGCGTACAGCGCGTCGACCAGCGCCGGCAGCCGCGGTGCGACGGCCGCGGCGTCGAGCGCCGTGCGCAGCAGGCGCACGCCGCAGTTGATGTCGAAACCGATCGCCCCCGGGCTCACGACACCGCTGCGCACGTCGGTCGCGACGACGCCGCCGACGGGCAGGCCGTAGCCCTGGTGGATGTCGGGCATCGCGAGCGCCGCGCGAACGATACCAGGCAGCGTCGTGGCGTTGGCGAGCTGCGCGAGTGCCAGATCGGTGCGGATCTGTCGCATGAGCGGCTCGTCGGCGACGACGAGCCCGGGCACCCGCATGCCGGGCGCGGCGTCAGGCGGGATACGCCAGAGGTACGGTCCGATCTGCTCGACGTGCATCGCGCACCGCGGGCGAGTCGCTCAGCTGACGTGCACCGGGCTCGAGCGGTGGCGCGTCCACGCGAGCCCGATCACGGCGATGATCACGCCGACCACGCTCGCCAGCTGCGGCACGCGGAAGCTGCCGAGCCAGAAGCTGTCCAGGCGCAACGCCTCGATCGCGAAGCGGCCGATCGAGTAAAGGCCGATGTAGCAGAAGAAGAGCGCGCCGGGATGCGCGCGCAGCCGAGGCCTGAGCCACGTCACCAGCAGGATGAACACGCCGAAGTCCCAGAGTGATTCGTAGAGGAACGTCGGGTGGAAGTATTCGAATTGCCCCAAGCCCGGCGGTCGGTGCGGCGGTGAGATGAACAGCTTCCATGGCACGTTCGTCGGGCGGCCGAACGCCTCTTCGTTGAAGAAGTTCCCCCAGCGTCCGATCGCCTGCCCGATCGCGATCGCGGGCGCGGTGACGTCGAGGCCGCGGAGGACCGGCACGTGCCATTTCCATGCGAGCAACACGCCGACGAGCGGGCCGACGATCAGCCCGCCGTGGATCGCGAGGCCCCCCTCCCATACCGCCGGAATCTTCGAGGGATATTGCCCGTAGTAATCCCAGTTGAAGATCACCTCGTAGACCCGAGCGCCGATGAGGCCCGCCAGGATCGCCCACTGCCCCACGCTGATGAGATCGTCGGCCGGCAAGCCGTCGCGTCGCGCCTGACGATGGCCCCACCAGAGGCCTACGACGATCGCCGTGGCCATGAGGATGCCGTACCAGCGCACGGGGAGCGGCCCGAAGCCGCCGATCTGCGGGATCTGGAACGCGATGGGACCGGGAGAGGCGAACATGACGCACTACGATACCTGTCCGGCCGCTATTCGTCCAAGAAACGTCGCATGTTGGATGATGGTGGGGGCGGCAGGACTCGAACCTGCACGTCCTTTCGGACAGAAGATTTTAAGTCTTCGGCGGCTGCCGTTACGCCACGCCCCCGTCGATATGATTGTATCTCGGCGCCCGGCGAATCGATCGCCGACGGCACGGCGTTTGCGAGCCGGCCTCGTATGGCACACGTCATTGCGACGTACCCACACATGCTCGCGACACACGATGGCCACGCGTACACGTCACGCAGCTGCGGCCGTCAGCGCTCCGACGGGCTCTGGGAAGGCTGGCTCGAGTTCGTGCCGTCCGACGGCACGCCCGTGCTCCGATCGGCGCGTGAAACGACGCAGCCGAAGCTGCAGGATCTCGCGTACTGGGCAAGCGGGCTCACGCGCGTCTATCTCGAGGGGGCGCTCGAGCGGACGCTGAATCCGCCGCTGGAAGCCGCGACCGCGCCACCGCCGCCGCCGGCGTACGACGCCCCGGCACCCCGAACGATCGATGGCGTCGCCGTCCATACGCCGGCCGAGCCAATCCTCGATCCGTTTGCGGTTTACGCGGAGGGTGAAACGCTCCTGCGTCGTCGGCTGGCGGCGCTCGCTCCGCTGCACCTGCGGACGATCGCGCGTGCGTACGAACTCGCCGACGATCTCGCCATCGAGGAGCTCGACGAGCACGCGCTTGTCGCGCTCATCGTCAGCGCCGTGCGCGATCGCGCTGCGTGAGAAATCGCGGGAAAGAAGTGGAGGCGGCGGCCGGATTCGAACCGGCGCATAACGGATTTGCAGTCCGCTCCCTTAACCACTTGGGTACGCCGCCGTAGCCAGGCAGGACGGATACTTATACCACACCGCTCGCCGTCGCATGCGCGGTCGGAGCGGCATGCGACGTTCGTGCGCTCCGATCGTTTATCGGACCCAGTTCAGTGTCTCGACGAGCCGGTTGATGTCCCGTGCCAATTCATCGTGCTCGCCCGCGAGCCTGTTCCGATCGGCGAGCAGCGACGACTGGTCTGCGACCAGCGCATTGTGACTGACGACGAGTGCGTTGTGCTGGCGGCAAAGCGCAACGGTCCGGTCCGTTGTCGGTCGCGAACACGTGCCCCCCGCCTTCGCGATCCGCGTTTTGACGGTGTCGATGCTCTGGCGCATCGCACCGGCCCGGCGACCGAGGTCCGCAAGTGCCGCGTCGAGCTGTCCGACTTCGGCAGCCAGGGCGGCAAGCCGCGCGTTCCGCATGTCGATCGCGCTCTGGAGCGGCTTCCGGTCGTTGTCGATCTTCGCTCGGTCTTCGGCGTCGAACTCGTCCTGCGCCTTTTCCGTCTGCGCCTGCTGGCCGGTCCATAACCGACGGACCGTCGTCTCCAGATCGACGCAGGACGCCGACTCGTTGAGGTCGGCCTCGATACGCGCTTTCACCGCGGTGACGCCGTCAACCGAGATATCGACGTGTCGTTGCTCGTGTGCCGCGACGCGCGCGACGAAGTGGTTCCATCGTTCTCGCACATCGCGCGGGAGCTCGTCGGGGCTCTCGTGCCGCGGGAGCGTGACGACGAGGTCGAGCGTGAGCGCCACCTCTAGCGGCGTGCAGACCGCTCGGCTCTCATCGCTGACCATTCGGAGCCTCATATCGGAAGTCGCCGACGTGAGTCCCGAGGCATGCTCGCCATTCCGCTCGAGGAGGCGCTGCGCGTTGATCTGCTCGAAGATCGCCGTCGTCGTCGCCCCGTGCACGGGGTAATAGGTCGTCGCTTTGGTAATGCTCAGCGTGACCGTCGGTCGTAACGGAGCCGGCGCGATATCGGAGGGCGGCGGTACGGCTTTGGCGGCTCGTGGCGGTGGTGTGGCCGGGGCACCCGCTTTGCGCGCACCGGGCGGCATGCTTGCACACCCGGAGATGACGACGATCGACACGGCGAAAAACGGGGCCTGAACGCGGCTCACGATCGCTGGTATCATTGGATCAGTTGTTCCGATGTCAGCTGTCAACCGGCGTGAGCATCGATGTCCTCGCTGTGCTTCCGACGACGTGCAACGGATTCCGCGACGCCGCGTCGCGGATCGCCTGGCGCGCCTGCTGGGGTGGCGCGTCTATCGCTGCACGGAGTGCGGCAAGTCGTTCTACGACCGGCCGATCCAGCGCAAAGCGGCGTAGGCTGAGCGCGTCGATCCAACGCAAGGCCGCGTCGACTCAGCCCGCGATCCAACGCAAAGCTGCATAGACTCAGCGCACGGGGATTTTGCTGGAGCGGGAAACGGGATTCGAACCCGCGACCCCGACCTTGGCAAGGTCGTGCTCTACCACTGAGCTATTCCCGCGTGCCAGCGGGGCGATTGTACCACGCCGCGTCATGCGCCTCCGCCGCGTCACGGCACGGCGGCGCGCAGCGCCTCCGCCGCATCCTCCGGCGGCGCGGGATTGATGAAGAAGCCGCTGCCCCACTCGTAACCCGCGATGCGCGTGAGCTTCGGAATGATCTCCAGGTGCCAGTGGAAGTGATCGAGCGCGCCGTCGCGCAGCGGCGCGGTGTGCAGCATGAAGTTGAACGGCGGCGAGCCGAGCGTGCCGTTCATGCGTCGCAGCACCGTGCCCACCATCTCCGCCAGCCCCCGCAGCTCCTCGACGCCGGAGTCCTCGAACGCCGAGCCGTGGCGGACCGGCAGCACCCACGTCTCGAACGGAAATCGCGGCGCGAACGGCTCCAGCGCGATGAATCCACCTGCCTCGGCCACGACGCGGCGCCGATCGCGCCGGTCCTGCCGAATGACGTCACACCAGACGCAGCGCTCCTTGCGATTCCAGTACGCCTGCGAGCCGCTCAGCTCTTCGCTCACCATGATCGGGATGATCGGCGTCGCGATGAGCTGACTGTGCGGGTGCTCGAGCGATGCACCGGCCGCCTCGCCGTGGTTCTTGAAGACGAGCACGTACTCGAAGCGCGGATCCTTCTTGAGATCGACGATGCGGTCACGGAACGTGAGGAACACATCGGCGACGGCGTCGACGGGGAGCGTGGCAAGCGACGCGCTGTGGTCGGGCGTCTCGATCACGACCTCGTGGGCGCCAACGCCGTTCATGCGGTCGTAGAGCCCTTCACCCGCCGGCTCCAGATCGCCCTCGATGCGCAGCGCGGGAAACTTGTTCGCGACGACGCGCAGCGACCAGCCGGGCCCGTCGCGACGCGTGTCGGACGGCCGCACGGCGACGATCTCGGGCGGCGTCTTGTCCTCGTTGCCCGTGCAGAATACGCACGGACCGCCGCGCGCACGCACGGGCTCGGTGTTGAAGTCCGACGGGCGGCGGGCGCGCTCGGTAGAGATGATCACCCAGCGGCCGACGACGGGATCCTTGCGCAGCTCAGGCACGGCGGCCCTCTAGCGGCGCGTCTTCTCGGGTGGGGGTGCGACCCAGCAGCGTGGCCAGCGCCTCCGCAGGCGGCTTGCCGTCGAACAGCACGGCCGCGACTTCGGTGCAGATCGGGAGCGACACGCGGTGGCGGGCGGCCAGCGCGACGGCCGAGCGGACCGTGGGCACGCCTTCGGCGACCATCAGCGTCTTCGCGGACGCGGCGCTCAGGCTGTCGCCGCGCGCCAGCGCCATGCCGAGCGAGCGGTTGCGCGACAGCGTTCCCGTCGCGGTGAGCACGAGGTCGCCCATGCCAGCCAGGCCGGCCAGCGTCGCCGGTTCGCCGCCGAGTGCAACCGCCAGGCGCGTCATCTCCGCAAGGCCGCGCGTGATGAGCGCGGCGCGCGCGTTCTCTCCGAGACCCAGACCGTCCGACAGCCCGGTCGCGAGCGCGATCACGTTTTTCAGCGCGCCACCGGCCTCGACGCCCACGACGTCGCGGTTGGCATAGAGGCGGAAGGCGCGCGCGCCGAGCCTCCCCTGCAGCGTCGCCGCCAGCGCGTCGTCGCCGGCCGCGATGACGGCGGCGGTCGGCTGGCCGGCCGCCACCTCGCGGGCGAACGTCGGGCCCGAAAGCGCGGCGACGCGCGCGTGCGGAAAATGCTCGCGCACGAGCTCGCTCATGCGGACGTGGCGCACGGGGTCGAACCCCTTGGTCGCGGAGACGATCACCGCTCCCGGCCGTGCCGGCACCTTCGCCAGCGTGGCCGCAAAGAACTCCGAGGGCACGACGATGACGATGACGTCGGCTTCGTCGACGACGGCCGCGACGTCGTCGGTGACCTCGACGTCGGGCGGGACGTCGAAGTCGGGAAGGTAGAGCGGGTTACGCCGCCGGGCGCGGATGCCGTCCACGATCTCGACCTCGCGGGCCCAGAGCCGCACGGGCATGCCGGTGCGCGCCAGGTGGATCGTCAGCGCGGTCCCCCACGAGCCGGCGCCGACGACGGCGATCACGGTGCGTGGGCCTCGGCACCGGGGACCGATCGCTCCCCCAGCCGTTTCTCGGTACCCGCGCGCAGGCGCGCGATGTTCGCGTGATGGCGAAGCACGACGATCGCCGCCACCACGAAGGCGCCGATCACGACCGGCCGCGCGGCGCCCAGCGCAAGCGCGCCGAACGGTACGCACGCGGCGCCGAGCAGCGAGCCGAGCGACACGAACCGCGTCGTCGCCACGACGACGAGGAACACGGGCAGCGCGGCCAGTGTCGCGAGCGGCGCCAGCCGCAGCAGCGCGCCCAATCCCGTCGCCACGCCTTTGCCGCCACGGAAGCCGAGGAAGATTGACCAGCAGTTGCCGACGACGGCGGCGACGGCACCCATCGCCAGCCCCGCGGACTCGCCCCCCGCGAGCCGGCCCGCCACGGCGACCGCGAGCCAGCCCTTGGCGATGTCGGCAGCCAGCGTCACGAGGCCCGGCAGCCACCCCGCGGTGCGCAGGACGTTGGTGGCGCCGATGTTGCCGCTGCCGTGCCGGCGGATGTCCGGGACGCCGAACAGCCGCGCGACGAGATAGCCGATGGGGATCGCTCCGATGACGTACGCGGCGGCCGCCGCGAACAGCATCACGACCAGCGTTCTTCCTCGGGTACGATCGCTCGGTAATCCGCCTTGCGGAAGAACCGGTAGAAGTAATCGACAGCCGACACAACCGTCAGCGCCACGGCCACCCAGAGCACGCCGATCGCCACGCCGTGGAACGTCGGCGCGATGATGCCCTTCTCGAGGATGAGCATCGTCACGGCCACGTACTGACTCACCGTCTTCCACTTCGCCAGCCGCGAGGCGGGGACGATCACGCCGTGGCCCGCCGACACCGCTCGCAGGCCCGTCACGGCGAGCTCACGGCCGATCACGACGACCACGACCCACGCGGCGATCTTGTCGATCGTCAGCAGCGACACCAGCGCCGCGGCCACGAGCAGCTTGTCGGCGATCGGGTCCAGCAGCGTTCCGAGCGTCGTCACCTGGTTGCGCCGCCGGGCCAGCACGCCGTCGAGCCAGTCGGTGAGGGCGGCGGCCGTGAAGATCGCCGCGGCGATCAGTGCATGCACTCGCGAGCTGGAGATGAGGAAGAGGATCAGCAGCGGGACCGCAACGATCCGCGTCAGGGTCAGCCCTATCGGTAAGTTCACGCTTCGCTCCCGCTGGCCCCGGCTATGGGCGGCGTCATTATCCGTGCCCGCCGACGATCTTGTCAACGTCGCGCCGGTACACCGGCACGACACTCATGCTGTCCAGGGTGAGGCACGCGGCCACGTCACGCCCGCGGCCGCGCGAGGCCAGGTGCCGGGCCCAGGACGACTCCTGTGCGAGCCTCGCGACGTCCTTACCGTAGGGCCGAGCGGCGGCGATCGCCCCCTCCGCCGCCGGTGTGGCGCGCGCCGCAGGCTCACCGGCGACGAGCCGCTCGGCCAGCAAGCCCGCACAGACGTAATCCTCCAGCGACCGGGCCCCGCGCTCCCCCGAGCACAGCAGGAGCACGTTGCGGCGGGCGGTGAGCGCCCACGCCGCCGCCGCGCCCAGGTTGACGAACGCGGCGACGCCGATGGCCGCGGCATCCCGGGCGGCGAGTAACGCACGGGTGCCGTTGCTCGTCGTCATGACGACGGTGCGGCCGGCGATCCGCTCGCGCGTGAACTCGAGCGGGGAGTTGCCCAGGTCGAAGCCCTGGAGAGGCTCGCCGCGCCGCTCGCCGGCCACCAGCGCTCCCGGCAGCGCGGCCAGCCGCGTGCGCGCCTCCTCGGGCGCCGCCACGGGCACGATGCCGGCGCAGCCGTTCGCGAGTGCGGTGACGATGCACGTGGCCGCGCGCAGGACATCGATGACGAGCACGGCCGACGTCGGGATGGCGCTCTCGTCGAGGCCGTCGGGGGTGACGGCGACGTCGACCTGCACGCTCAGGACCGGCGGTCGCGCAGCGAGCGGATCTTCAGCCGCAGGGCGTTGAGGTTGATGAACCCCTCGGCATCGCGCTGCCGGTAGACGGTGTCCGCCTCGAACGTGGCGAAGTCGGTGCGGTACAGGGAGCGCGGCGACCGCCGGCCGACGACGGTGATGTTGCCCTTGTAGAGCTTGAGCCTCACGGTCCCGATGACGTCCTGCGCGCACTCGTCCACGAGCGTCTGCAGGGCACGCCGCTCGGGAGCGAACCAGAAGCCGTAGTAGATCATCTCGGCGTAGCGCGGCACGAGACTGTCGCGCAGGTGCAGCACCTCGCGGTCCAGCGTCAATGACTCGAGCGCGCGGCGCGCGACGTGGAGGATGGTGCCGCCCGGCGTCTCGTACACGCCGCGTGACTTCATGCCCACGTAGCGGTTCTCGACGAGGTCGACACGCCCGACGCCGTGCTCGCCGCCGATGCGATTGACCGTGGTCAGCAGCTCGACCGGGCCGAGCCGGCGGCCGTCGACGGCGACGGGGTCGCCACCCTCGAAGTCGATCATCAGCTCGATCGGGATGTCGGGGGCGGCCTCCGGCGACTGCGTGAGCTGGAACATCTTGTCGGGCGGCGCCGCCCACGGGTCCTCGAGGATGCCGCCCTCGTACGAGATGTGGAACAGGTTGCGGTCGGTGGAGTACGGCCGCTCCGCCGTCACCGGCACCGGGATGTCGTGGCGCCGCGCGAAATCCATGAGCGCCGTGCGTGAGTTCAGGTTCCACTCGCGCCACGGGGCGATGACCGTCAGCTCCGGCGCGAGGGCGGCATACGTCAGCTCGAAGCGGACCTGGTCATTGCCCTTGCCGGTGGCCCCGTGCGCGACCGCATCGGCGCCCTCCTTCAAGGCGACGTCCACCTGCGCCTGCGCGATCAGCGGCCGGGCGATCGACGTGCCGAGCAGGTACGCGCCCTCGTAGATCGCGTTGGCGCGCAGCATCGGGAAGATGAAGTCGCGCACGAACGTCTCGCGCAGGTCGAGGATGTGTACGCCGACGGCGCCGGTCTTCAGCGCCTTGTCGCGAATGGGGATCAGCTCCTCACCCTGTCCCAGATCCGCGCAGAAGGCGACCACGTCACAGCGATAGGTCTCGATCAGCCAGCGCAGGATCACGCTCGTGTCGAGCCCACCCGAATACGCAAGGACGACGCGCTTGACGTCAGGCATCGTCTGCCGAGCCTCCCAGCAGATCCAGGATGACGGCCTTCTGTGCGTGCAGACGGTTTTCCGACTGATCGAGCACGATCGACCGCGGACCGTCGAGCACGGCGTCGGTGATCTCCTCGCCGCGGTGGGCGGGCAAGCAGTGCATGACCACGGCACTCGGCTTGGCGAACCCGAGGATCGTCTCGTTCAGCTGGTACCGGCTGAACGCTTCCTGCCGCGCCACCTTTTCAGCTTCCTGCCCCATCGAGGTCCAGACGTCGGTGTACAGGACATCGGCCCCGGTGGCCGCGCGCCTCGCGTCCTCCGTCACCTCGACGCGACCGCCCAGCCGGCGGGCTTGTAACAGGACGTCGGGATCGGGCTCGTAGCCCGGCGGACACGCGACGATCATCGACGCGCCGAGCAGCGCGCCCACCAGCACGACCGAATGGCAGACGTTGTTGCCGTCGCCGATCCACGCCAGACGCGTCTTGCCGGGATCGAGCCCCCGCTGCCAGAGCGTGAACCAGTCGGCAATCGCCTGACACGGATGCTCGAAGTCGGACAGCGCGTTGATGACCGGGATGCTCGCGTGGCGCGCCAGCGCGTCGACGGTCGCGTGGGCGAACACCCGCGCGACGATCGCGTCGACCCAGCGCGAGAGGTTGCGCGCGACGTCGGGCACCGACTCGCGCGTGCCGAGCCCGATCTCCTGGCCCGAGAGGTACACGGCGCGCCCGCCCAGCTGCACGACGCCGACCTCGAACGTCACCCGCGTGCGGAGCGAGGGCTTTTCGAAGATCAGCGCCAGCGATCGGCCGGCGAGCGGGACACCGCGGCGCCCTTCCTTCCAGCGTTGCTTCAGGTCGGCCGCGAGCTCGAAGAGCCCGAGCAGCTGCTCGCGCGTGAGGTCGGCGGCGGAGACGAAATGCTTCACGCGGCGGCCTTGCTGAGCACCGTTTTCAACACGTCGACGGCGCGCCGGATGTCGGCGGACTCCACGATCAACGGCGGCACCAGCCGCACCACCTTCTCGCCCGCGCTCAGGACGAGCAGGCCCTGCTCGCGGCAGGCGTCGAGCACTGGCGCCGCAGCCGTACTGAGCTCGACGCCGACGAGAAGTCCGCGGCCGCGGACCTGCTTGATCACCGGACACGACGCCTGCAGAGCACGCAGCGCGTCCATGAGCTCGCGGCCCATCCGGGCGGCCCGCTCGGGGAGCTTGTCGCCGATGACCGTCGTCAGCGTCGCGAGCGCGACCTGGGTGACGAAGGGCGTGCCACCAAACGTCGAGCCGTGCGAGCCGGCCGTGAGCACGCTCGCCGCGTCGCTCCGGCACAACATCGCGCCGATCGGGACGCCGTTCGCGAGCGCCTTCGCGAGCGTCATGACGTCGGGCTCAACCCCCGCGTGCTCGTACGCCCACAGCTTGCCCGTGCGACCGACACCCGTCTGGATCTCGTCGAAGATCAGCAGTGCCCCCGACTCGTCACAGAGCTTTCGGAGCCCGGGCAGATAGTCGTCGTCGGGCACGTGCACGCCGCCCTCGCCCTGGATCGGCTCCACGAGAATCGCCGCCGTGTGGCTGTCGATGGCGCGCTCCATCGCACGCAGGTCGTTGTAGGGCACATGCTTGAAGCCGGGCATGAGCGGCTCGAAGCCGTGCTGATACTTCGGCTGCCCGGTGGCGGTGACGGTCGCCAGCGTGCGGCCATGGAACGAGTTGTTCGTCGCGATGATCTCGTAGCGGTCGTCGGCGAGCTTTTCTTTGCCGTATTTTCGCGCCAGCTTCAGCGCCGCCTCGTTGGCCTCCGCACCGGAGTTGCAGAAGAACACGCGATCGGCGAACGAGTGCTCGACCAGCAGCTTTGCCAGATGGATCTGCGGCGCGGCGTGGAAGATGTTCGACACGTGCAGCACCGTCGCCGCTGCCTCGCGGATGGCGCCCGTCACGACGGGATGGCAATGACCGAGCGAGGTCACCGAGATCCCCGTCGTGAAGTCGAGGTACTCGCGGCCGTCGGAATCCCACACGCGCGTGCCCTCGCCTCGGACGAGCACGATCGGCGTGCGGCCGCCGTAGTTCGGGGTGTGGTATGTCGCCGACCACTCGATCAGCGTCTTCGTGTCGATCTTGTCGTCCTTCACAGTACGATCTCCGTGCCGATGCCTTCGCGGGTGAACAGCTCGAGCAGGATCGCGTGCGGCACGCGGCCGTCGATGATGTGGGCCTTCGCGGTGCCGCCCTGCAGCGCGCGCAGCGCGGACTCGACCTTCGGCAGCATTCCGCCGTCGATGACGCCTGCCTTCATGAGCCGCTCGGCGTCCTTGCGCGCGAGCGTGCTCACAAGCTTGCCATCCTTGTCCTTGATTCCCTGCACATCGGTCAGGTGGATGAGCTTCTCGGCGCCGAGCGCGGCCGCCACCTCGCCCGCAACGAGATCCGCGTTGATGTTGTACGTCTCGCCGCCACCGCCGACGCCTACCGGCGCGATGACCGCGATGAAGCCGCGCTCCTCCAGGAGCCGGATCGGCTCGGCGTTGACGCGCTCCACCTCGCCCACCAGGCCGATGTCCACGGTCTCGCCGCTCGGCAGCCGGTGCAGCCGACGGCGCGCCAGCAGCAGCTGGCCGTCCTTGCCGGAGAGCCCGACGGCCTTGCCGCCATGATGGTTGATGAGGCCGACGATCTCCTTATTGATCTTGCCGACGAGGACCATCTCGACGATCTCGACCGTTTCCTCGTCGGTCACGCGCATGCCGCCCACGAACGTGGGCTGCTTGCCCAGGCGCTTCATGAGCGCGCCGATCTGCGGTCCGCCGCCGTGCACGATGACGGGATCGATTCCGACCAGATGCAAGAGGATGACGTCGAGCGCAAACGACTCCTTGAGGTCGGCCTGGTCCATGGCCGCGCCACCGTACTTGATGACGACGGACTTGCCCCGAAACTCCCGGATGTACGGGAGCGCCTCCATGAGGATCTCGACGCGCTTGGCCGCGTTCTCCATCGCCATCAGAGGATGTAGCGCGAGAGGTCCTGGTCGCGCCAGATGTCGGCGAGCCGCTGCCGCACGTACTCGGCGTCGATCGTCAGCTCCTTACCTGGCAGGTCCGGGGCATTGAACGAGATGTCCTCCAAGAGCTTCTCCATCACCGTGTAGAGCCGCCGCGCACCGATGTTCTCGGTGCTCTCGTTCACGCGCATCGCGATCTCCGCGATGGCCTCCACCGCCTCCGGCAACAGACGCAACGTGACGGCTTCCGTCTTCAGCAGCTCCACGTATTGCCGCACGAGCGCGTTCCGGGGCTCGGTCAGAATGCGGATGAAATCCTCGCGCGTCAAGGGCTCCAGCTCGACGCGGATGGGAAATCGGCCCTGCAGCTCGGGGATGAGATCGGACGGCTTGGCAACGTGAAACGCGCCGGCCGCGATGAACAGGACGTGGTCGGTCCGCACCACGCCGTACTTCGTCGTCACCGCCGAGCCCTCGACAATCGGCAGCAGGTCGCGCTGCACGCCCTCGCGCGACACATCGGGGCCATGGGCGGCGCTCTGCCGGCCCGCCACCTTGTCGAGCTCGTCCAGGAACACGATGCCGGAGTTCTCGACCCGGCGAATGGCCTGGGCGACGACCTCCTCCATGTCGACGAGCTTCGCCGCCTCTTCCTGCACCAGGATCTTGCGCGCGTCGGCGACGCGGACGCGGCGGCGCTTGGTCTTGGCCGGCAGGATGTTGCTGAGCATGTCGTTGAGATGCATCCCCATCTCTTCCATGCCCTGGCCCGACAGCACGCCGACCATCGGCATCGTCTGCTGCTGGGTCTCGAGCTCCACGATGCGCTCGTCGAGCTTGCCCGCGCGCAGCTGCGCGCGGAGCTTGTCGAGCGTGGCCTCGCGCGAGGCGCCCGCACTCACCTGCTCGAGCGACGCGCTGCCGAACGGCTCGCCCCCCGCGCGCGGCAGCAGCAGCTCGAGCAGCCGGTCCTCGGCCTGCCGCTCCGCCTTCTCTTGCACCTGAGCCATCAGCTCGCCCTTGACCATGTTGACGCCGAGCTCGGTGAGATCGCGGATCATCGACTCGACGTCGCGGCCGACGTAGCCGACCTCGGTGTACTTCGATGCCTCGACCTTGACGAAGGGCGCCTGCGCGAGGCGCGACAGCCGCCGCGCGATCTCGGTCTTCCCCACCCCGGTGGGCCCGATCATGATGATGTTCTTCGGCGCGACCTCGTCGCGCAGCTCGGGCGGCAGGTTCTGCCGCCGCCAGCGGTTGCGCAGCGCGATGGCCACGGCGCGCTTCGCTTTTGCCTGACCGACGATGTACCGGTCGAGCTCGGCGACGATCTGCGCCGGCGTGAGGCTGTTTGGACTGCTGGTGTGACTCACAGCGCTTCCACCGTGATCTGATCGTTGGTGTAGATGCAAATCGTCGCCGCCACCCGCATCGCTTCCGTCACGATGGCTTTGGCGTCGAGGTCGGAGTGCGAAACGAGCGCGCGTGCGGCGGCGAGCGCGTATGGCCCCCCCGAGCCGATGCCAATCAAGCCGTCGTCGGGCTCGATGACGTCACCCGTGCCCGAGACGATCAGCGAATGGTCGCGATCGGCGATCGCAAGCAGCGCTTCGAGCCGTCGCAGTACCCGGTCGGTACGCCAGTCCTTGGCGAGCTCGACGGCCGCGCGCGGCAGGTTGCCTCGGTGCTCCTCGAGCTTGGCCTCGAATCGTGCGAACAGGGTGAACGCGTCGGCGGCGGCGCCGGCGAAGCCCGCGAGCACCCGGTCGCCGTAGACCTTTCGCACCTTGCGGGCGCCCGCCTTCACGACCGTTTGGCCGATCGTCACCTGCCCGTCGCCCGCCATGGCGACCTGCGCGCGGTGTCGGACACTGAGGACGGTGGTGGCGTGAAACATCGGCTTATTGTAGCGGGGTTTATTGTAGCGGGGGCCGCGAGGCGCCTTTGAAAGGAGACGAAATGGAAGTGGCCAGGCGCGTCGGGATCGTCAGCCCCCTGATCCTCCTGTGTCTCGGGCTCGCCGTCGTATCGCGGGTCACTGCAGAAACGGTGACGGTCGATTGCAATACGGGAGGTGCCCTGGGACCGGTGCTCTCGCGCCTGCAACGGGGCGATGTTGTCCTAGTACAGGGGACTTGCCGAGAGAACGTCCTGATTCAGGCGGGAGTCAATCACGTCACCCTCGACGGCCAGGGCAAGGGAACGATCCACGCCCCGGATGCGCGCCAGCCCGGCGTCCAGGTCCTGGGACGTGAGATCACGATCAAAAACCTGACGGTCACGGGGGGACAGTTCGGCATCGCGATCAACCGAGGCGCGACGGCGATCGTCGAGGGCAACACGATGCAGAACGCCGCTCTCAGCGGTCTCGAGGTCTCCCAGAACAGCTTTGCGCGTGTCGTCAAGAACATCATTCGGCAGAACCAGTCGCACGGAGTTCTGGTGCTCGGCAGTGCGTCCGTCCACTTCGGCGTCATGCAGACAGGCGATCGAGTTCCGCAGCCGAACGTCGTTGAGAACAACGGCGGCGATGGGATCATGATTCTGCGGTCCTCGACCGCTCGCATCATTGGAAATACGATCAGCGGCAATCGGCGTCATGGCTTGACCGTGCAGCAGACGTCCCATGCCGACGTGGCCGCCAACGTCTTCAACGGCAACGGGCAGGATGGGATTCGCGTCTTCGGGAACTCGGGCGTGAATCTCGCGGATTCCGCCATGCGCCTGTTCGAGCAGCCGAATACGACGACGACCGCCAACGGTCGATTCGGGATCCGATGCGAGGTCGGCGCCTACATCGAAGGAGCTCTCGGGACGCTGAGCGGAAACGCCGGAGCGAAAGACGTATCCGATCCAAGCTGCGTCGATCGTGCGACTCCCTAAAGCTTCTTCGCGCGCGACCCGTCGCGTGCGGCAGCGCGGGGATGGGCGGCTTCGTAGGTTCGGAGCAGCTGCGCGGTGCTGACGTGGGTGTAGCGCTGGGTCGTCGACAGACGGCTATGTCCGAGGAGCTCCTGGATCATTCGCAGGTCGGCGCCGCCGTCGAGCAGATGCGTGGCGAACGTGTGGCGCAGCGTGTGCGGGCTCACACGTCGCGTGACCCCCGCGGCGCGAACGGCGCGGCGTACGATCGTGTGAATCGAGCGCGGCGTCAGCCGCCCGCCGCGCTGGTTCACGAACACGGGACCGCGGGCGGCCGGGGCGCGCCGCGCCACGTACGCGTCGAGCGCGCGTGCGGCGGCGGCGCCATAGGGCACGATGCGCTCCTTGCTACCCTTGCCGAGCACGCGGACCGTCCGGGCGTCGCGATCGAGCGCATCGAGATCGAGGCCGCACAGCTCCGACACGCGCAGCCCGGTCGCGTACAGCAGCTCGAGGACGGCGACGTCGCGCTCGCGCGCGGAGCCAGCGACGGCGCGCCCGTCCACAACCGCCTCCGCCTCCGCCATCGGCAGGAACGTCACAAGCTTGCGCGCGGGCCGCGGCGCACGCACCTCGCGCGCCGGGTTGCGGCGCACCGCGCCGCGCCGGGCGAGGAAGCGATACAGGCTGCGAATGGCGGCGAGCTTTCGGCCGACGGAAACGGCATCGAGGCCCCGCGCGTGGAGCGAGGCGAGCCATGCGCGTACGTCGCGGCTGGTCGCGTCGGGGACGAGACGCTCGCGCCGGGCGTCGTCGTCACGACCGCTCCCCTGTGCGAGGAAGCGCGTCCACTCTTCGAGGTCCGCACTGTAAGCGCGCAGCGTGTGCGACGAGGCGTGCTTCTCGATGGCGAGGTGGCGCAGGAAGGTGGCGAGCGGCGCCTTCATGCGACCGTGATCTCGGCCTCCTGCTTGTAGTCGCAACCCTCACGCACGCACGTGCGGACCTCGTGGCCCTTGGCGACGCGCTCGGTGAGGAACGGCGCTCCGCACTTCGGGCATGGCTCGTTGATCGGTCGCTGCCACACGACGAACTTGCAGTTCGGGTAGGCCGAGCAGCCGAAGAACGTCCGGCCCTTCTTCGACCGCCGCTCCACCAGCTCGCCCTGACAGTTGGGCTCGGGACACTTGATGCCGAGCGTGACCGGCTTCGTCGTCTTGCACTCGGGATAGCCCGAGCACGCGATGAACTTCCCGAAGCGGCCGTGCTTGATCACCATCGCCTTGCCGCACGTCGGGCACGTCTCGTCGGTGGGCTGATCCTCGGCGCGCTCGACGCCGTTGAGGTTGCGCGTGTAGCGGCAGTCGGGGTACCCCGAACAGCCGAGGAACTTGCCCATGCGACCCCAGCGCTCCAGGAGTGGCTCGCCGCACTCCGGGCACGCCTCGCCCGTTTCCTCGCCCTTCTTGACGTTGCGCATGTCCTTCTTCGCGGCGGCGAGGTCACGCTTGAACGGCTCGTAGAAGTCCTTGACGGTGTCGACCCAGGACATCTCGCCTTCCTCGACACGGTCGAGCTCTTCCTCCATCTGCGCCGTAAACTCGACGTTGATGATGTCGGAGAAGAACGGCTTGAGGAGGTCCGTGACTTCCTTGCCGAGCTCGGTCGGAAAGAGCGTGCGCCGCTCGCGGTGCACGTAACCGCGATCGTTGATGATCGTGCCGAGGATCGACGCGTAGGTCGACGGCCGCCCGATGCCGAGCTCTTCCAGGGCCTTGATGAGCGAGGCTTCGGTGTAGCGGGGCGGCGGCTGCGTGAAGTGCTGGCGCGGGTCGAGCCCGAGCAGTCGCAGCGTCTCGCCCTCTTCGAGATCGGGCATCGGCCGCTCGGTGTCGTCCTCGACCACCTCGTGCTCCTCGCGGCTCTCGACGTAGATCGCCGTGAAGCCCTTGAACTTCATCGTCTGGCCCTGCGCGCGAAACACGCAGTCACCGGCCTCGATGTCCGCGGCCACCGTGTCGTACACGGCCGGCATCAGCTGGCTGGCGAGGAAGCGCTCCCAGATGAGCCGGTAGAGCGCGAGCTGATCCTTGGTGAGGAAGCGCGCCATCGACTTTGGATCGCGCGCCACGTCGGACGGACGGATCGCCTCGTGCGCCTCCTGGGCGCTGCCGCGCGACTTGTACACGGGCGACGTGTCCGGCAGATACTCGCCGCCGAGCCGCTCGGTAGCCCATCGGCGGGCGTCGGCCTGCGCCTCCTGAGCGATCCGTACCGAGTCAGTGCGCATGTACGTGATGAGACCGACAGCGCCCTCCTCGCCGAGCTCCACGCCTTCGTACAGCTGCTGGGCGACCGTCATCGTCTTCTTCGCGGAGAATCCGAGCTTACGGCCCGCATCCTGCTGCATGGTCGACGTGATGAACGGGGGTGCCGGGTTGCGTCGGCGCTCGCCACGCGTGACCGAGCGGACGACGAACGGTCGGCCCTCGAGCGTGGCCATGAGTGCGCGCGTGTCCGCTTCGTTGGCCAGTGCGGCCTTTTCGCCGCGCACCTCGCGCAGCGTGGCCTCGAACTGCGGCGGGCGTCGGCCCTCGAGCGCTGCGTGCAGCGACCAGTATTCGACCGGTACGAACGCCTCGATCTCACGCTCGCGATCGACGATCAGCGCGACCGCCACCGACTGCACACGGCCCGCCGACAGTCCACGACGCACCTTGTCCCAGAGCAGCGGGGACAGGCTGTAGCCCACCAGCCGGTCGAGCACGCGGCGGGCCTGCTGGGCGTCGACCTTGTGCATGTCGATCTTGCCCGGCTTCGTGAACGCGGCCTTGACCGCGCGCTCGGTGATCTCGTTGAAGGTGATGCGAAAGATCTTCTTCTTGTCGACCGGAAGCTCCTGGGCGAGATGCCACCCGATGGCCTCACCCTCGCGGTCGGGGTCGGTCGCGACGTACAGAGCGTCGGCCTTCTCGGCCGCCTTCCGCAGCTCGTCGAGAATCTTCTTCTTGGTCGGCGAGATCACGTACTTCGGCTTGAAGTTCTTCTTGGGATCCACACCGAGCTGCGATTTGGGCAGGTCGCGCACGTGCCCCATGGACGCCTTGACGATGAATTTCGAGTCCAGATACTTCTGGATCGTCTTCACCTTCGTCGGTGACTCGACGATCACCAGCGACTTCGCCACGGCTAGGCTCCCTCCGACCGCGCGCCGACGGCGATCCACCGCTGGCCGCCGAGCTGACGGGCCCACCCGCCGAGCTCGAGCCCCGTGAGGATCGCGCCGACACGCGCGGCGTCCATCCCCGCCCGAGCGATCAGCCGCTCGATGTGTTGCGCCTCGTCTCGCATCAACAATTGCAGCATCCGATCTTCATCCGTGCCTTTCGATGGTCGTTCGGTCCCGATCGTCGCGACGCCGGTGTCTCGCACGCGTCGGCGCCATGCATCTGGTAATTCTTGCACGACGTCGCTCCACGTCTCCACAAGTCTAGCACCGTCCCGCAGCAGCCTATGAACGCCGGCACTCGTGGGCGACGTGATTTTGCCAGGCACGGCGTACACTTCGCGGCCGAGATCGGCAGCGAAACCCGCGGTAGACAGAGTGCCGCTGCGCTCCGCCGCTTCGACGACGAGGACGCCGAGCACCAGGGCGGCCAGCGTGCGATTGCGGGTGGGAAAGTTGTACGAGAGCGGCGGCGTGCCGGGTGGAAATTGGGTGACGAGCGCGCCGCGGGCCGCCACCGCATCAGCCAGGCGACGGTTCTCCGGCGGATAAACGATGTCGATGCCGCAGCCGAGCACGGCGAGCGTGCGTCCGCCCGCGTCGAGGGCGGCGCGATGGGCAGCGGAATCGACGCCACGCGCGAGCCCGCTCACGATCGTGATGCCGCGCGCGGCGAGGTCACGCGCGAGCTGCGAGGCCACCTCGAGGCCGTACGGTGTGGCGCGCCGCGAGCCGACGATCGCCACAGCGAGCCCATCCTCATCGCTGAGCGCGCCGCGCACCCACAACGTCGGCGCGGGCACGAGCTCGGCGAGCCGAAACGGGTAAGGAGGATCGGGCGGCTCGAGGCGCTCGAAGCACGAGGCCATGGCGGCGCGCAGTGTGCGGCGGTCCGGTCCTCGCGGTCAACGCCTCACCGTGGATACGGTTGCGGCCGCGTCTTACGAGCGCCGCGCGGCGTGCTCGCGCAGCAGCGCGCGCGCTTTCCCGGCCGACTCGCTTCCCGGGTATTCGCGCACGAGACGCCGCCACGCCTGCTGCGCGCGCGAATTCTCGCGCATCATCGTGTGGGCGAGGCCGATCTTCAGCAGCGCGTCGGCGGCGACGAAAGACGTCGGCGCCATCGTGACCACGCGCTCGAGCTCGATGATGGCCTGCCGGTAGTCGCGCTGCTCGTAATAGGCCTCGGCGACCCATAACTGGGCCGTCGGGGCCTGCGGATGCGCAGGGTACCTGGCGATGAAGTCCATGAAATCGAGGACGGCTTGCCCGTGCTCGCGCGCGCGAAAGTTCGCCAGCGCGGCGTTGTACAGACGATCGGCGTCGTCTGGCTCCTCACGGACTGGACCGACGGCTGGGCGGGGAGCCGCGTCGTCAGGCCCCTGCTGGGGAGCTCGTTCGGCGGCCGCGCTGGCCTGCTGGCGAAGCGTATTGTCGGCGGCCGCGCTCGCCTGCTGGCGGAGCGTATTGTCGGCGGCCGCGCTGGCCTGCTGGCGAGGCGTATTGTCCACGGCCTCGCTCCGCGCCTGCAGGGCACGGATGTCCGCAGTGGCGCGGGTGAGCTCGCTGATGCTCAGCTCCTGCGAGTGCTTGAGCTCCGCGACATCGGAGCTCACGCGCGCCAGGTCCGTGTGAAGCTGACGCACCGAAGCGCGCGTCGCGCAGCCTGTGATCGTCAGCAACGCGACCGCAACGGTGCCGGCGCGGCGAGTCATCTGCCGCGACCGTAGCACGCGCACCCACCGCGACTGCTATTAAATGATGCGGCGCTTACGCGGAAATTGCTCGCAACGGCGCGGCGAAACGCGGGGTGTGTCGGAAGTCGTGTCTCAACGACTAGCGCACAAGCTCGCGCAGGACAATCACTTCGACGTCATCCCCCGCCTTCAGCGCGGTGTCACCTGGTACGACCGCGAGCCCGTCACCGGCGACCATCGACCGTAGAATGCCCGAGCCCTGGTCACCGGTCAGTCGAGCGCTCCACCGGCCGTCCCTGGCCTCGAGCATGACTCGCAAGTAGCCGCGACGACTGCCGCGGTTGACGATCGGTGCCGCCACGGTCGCCCGCAGCGTGGTGCGCGAAAGCGCGCGCCGCCCCTGCATCGCGAGGAGCGACGGGCGCACGAACAGCTCGAACGTGACCATCGCCGACACGGGATTGCCGGGCAATCCGAACACCGGCCGGCCGCGCAGCGAGCCGAATGTGATCGGCTTGCCGGGCCGCATGTCGACCTTCCACAGATGCAGCTCGGCCCCGGCATTGACCAGCGCTTCGCGAACCAGGTCCAGCTCACCGACCGACACACCCGCGGACGAGACGAGCACATCGGCCTCCGCGCCGCGCGCGATGCCCTCGGCGATGGCGTCGAGACGGTCCGGGGCGACGCCAAGGTTCAGCGGCACGCCGCCGGCCTCCGTGATCTGCGCGATCAGGGAATACGTGTTCGCGTTCGGAATCTGCGCGGGCGTCGGCTCGGTGCCGAGATCCGCAAGCTCGTTGCCGGTCGAGAGCACCGCGACGCGTGGACGACGGCCGACGCTGACCTGTGTGCGGCCGAGCGTCGCGAGGATTCCGATCTCGGCGGCGCCGATGGTGCGCCCGGCGTCGAGGACAAGGTCGCCCTCGCACACGTCTTCCCCCGCGGGCCGCACGTACGCGCCCGGGTCGACAGTGCCGCGAAGCGCGACGACGCCGTCGGTCGCGTCGACGTCCTCTTGCGGCACGACCGCATCCGCGCCCTCCGGCATCGGCGCGCCCGTGAAGATGCGGGCCGCCTCCCCCGCCCCGACTCTCCGCGTGGGAAGGCTGCCGGCGATGATGCGCTCGACGACGCGTAGCGAGGCGCCGGCACGCGTGTCCGCGGCGCGCACCGCATAGCCGTCCATCGAGGAGTTCGGCCACGGTGGGATGCGGCGTGTCGACCGGACGGTCTCGGCGAGCACGCGCCCGAGTGCGGCCAGGATGTCGACGCGCTCGACGGGCAGCGGGTGTACACGCGAAAGGATTTCCGCTTGCGCCTGCTCGACCGACAGCATGCGCGCAGTGTACCCCGGCAGGCGTCGCTCAGTGACTGGGGTGCGGGAGATTGAAGACAGGACGGACGCGCTGCATGTACACGCGACGGCTCAGCGTGAACAGCGCGAAGAAGCCGAGCGTGACGAGCAGGTCGCGCAACCCGAAGGGCAAGCGCGTCTGCGGCGAGACGGACGGGAACACGAGGAAGACGCGCTCGAGGAAGATCGCGACGAGTCCCATGATGGCGACGACGACGAGCGGCCCATGGCGCTGCGGCGGGCGGCCCGTCAGACGCTTGACCAAGTAGGCAAATGGAATCAGCCAGCCGATCGCAAAGATCACCCACGCAAGCGTGAGCCACGGCTGGAGCAGGAAGCGGTGAACGAAGAAGCGCGTTTCCGCCGGCACGTTGCCATACCAGATCACGAGGTACTGCGACCAGAAGAAGTACATCCACATGATCGACATCGCGAACTGCAGCTTCGCCACGTCCTGCACGGCGGCGGGCGGAATGGCCGCGAGCCCGCGCGCATTGGCGCGCACCGTGAGGATCGCGAGTAGGCAGAACGCCGTATAGAGGGAGCTGACGGCGAAGTAGCCACCGAACAGTCCGCTGTACCACCGCGGGTCGAGCGACATGAGGAGGTCGAAGCCCCAGAGCGACACCGTCACGACCCACAGGAACAGCAGCAGCGTCGCTAGCCGGTTGCGGTGCACGCGCACGCGCTCGTCGCCGGGCGGCACGGTGTCGCGCAGGATCGCCGCCGCGAACGCGAAGCACACCACGAACAGCACCGCGGCCAGTACGAGCGTGCGTACGAAAAAGAACGTGGTGTTCAGCCACGCCGCCTTGACCGGAATCGGATGCACCACCCACGCGTAGAGAACCTCGCGCCCCGGGAACAGCAGCATGAGCAGCACGAACGACACGGGGAGGAAGCCGACGGTGGTGACCGCGATACGGCGCACGCTCGGCGACCACCGCGCCTCCGTGAGCTGCATCATGGCGGCGATGGCCGGACCCGTCACCGCGAGCGCCGACCAGAACACTAGGTTGACGAGATAGATCGACCAGGTGGCCGCCGCGTCCGCCGAGCGCGCGCCCAGCAGGAACGCGATGGCTCCGATCGCGGCGAGGACGGCCCAGACCGACG
>JBKOUQ010000185.1:0-4497 GCA_046723475.1 Candidatus Methylomirabilota bacterium | reverse complement strand
GGATCATCGAAAAGTCCGGCACCTGGTACACCTACAAGACCGAGCGCATCGGCCAGGGCCGCGAGAACGCGCGCAAGTGGCTGCAGGAAAATCCGGTCGTGCTGAGCGACCTCGAGGCCAAGATTCGCGAGACGCTCGGCCTGAAGACGCCCGCGCCGATCAAATCGTAGCGCCGCGCAAGGTCCTCGACGCCAAGGCTGCCCGCCTCGCGGCGGGCGACCTGCTCTCGCGCCGGGCGTGGACGCGCGCGGAGCTCGCGGCGCGGCTGCGCCGGCGCGGGGCGCCGGCCGACGTCGCGGCGGAGGTCGTCGACGATCTCGTCGCGCGCGGCTACGTCGACGATGCCGCGTTCGCGCGCCAGTGGATCGCCGCGCGAGCCGCCCGCGGCTACGGCGCCGCGCGGCTGCGGATGGAGCTGCGCGCTCGCGGCATCGCGGCGCCGCTGATCAGTTCCGCCCTCACCACGCTCGCCGACGACGATCCGCTGGCCCGCGCCCGCGATGCCGCACGCCGTCGGCTGCCTGCCTTACGCCGCGGCCGGCTCGAGCGCGTCGCGTCGCGCCTGCGCGACTACCTGCTGCGCCGCGGATTCTCCACGAGCGTCGTCGTTCGCGTCGTCCGCGAGAGCACCGGCGTCGCGGCCGAAGAGTGAGCAGGGTACAATGACGCTCCTATGACCGGCGCCGAGGTTCGCGAAGCTTTTCTTAAGTATTTCGAGCGGAACGGCCACACGCGTGTGACGTCGTCGCCGCTCGTTCCGGCGGGCGATCCGACGCTCCTGTTCACCAATGCCGGCATGGTGCAGTTCAAGGGGGTGTTCCTCGGGGAGGACAAGCGCGACTACGTCCGCGCCACGACGTGTCAGAAGTGTGTGCGCGCCGGCGGCAAGCACAACGACCTCGAGAACGTCGGCCGCACCGCGCGGCACCACACGTTTTTCGAGATGCTCGGCAACTTTTCGTTCGGCGACTACTTCAAGGCCGACGCGATCCGGTTCGCCTGGGAGTTTCTGACCAAGGACCTCGGGCTCGACCAGCGGCGGCTGAAGGCGACGGTGTTCCGGGACGACGATGAGGCGTTCGGTCTGTGGAAGTCCGTGGCGGGCCTGCCCGACGACCGGATCCTGCGCCTGGGCGAGGAGGACAACTTCTGGGCGATGGGCGACACGGGGCCGTGCGGGCCCTGCTCGGAGGTGCACTTCCACCAGGGTGACGACCTGCCGTGCGCGGAAGTGGCCGCGGGCCGCCCGTGTCTCGGCCCGGCGTGCGAGTGCGACCGCTGGCTCGAGATCTGGAACCTGGTGTTCATGCAGTTCAATCGCGACGCGAGCGGCACGATGACGCCGCTGCCGCGGCCGTCGATCGACACGGGGATGGGCCTCGAGCGGACGTCCGCGGTGCTGCAGGGCAAGCGCTCGGACTACGAGACCGATCTCTTCGCGCCGTTGATTCGCCACATCTCGCGCCTGACCGGCAAGCCGTACGGGGCCGATGCCGAGCACGACGTGTCCATGCAGGTCATCGCGGACCACGCCCGGGCGACCACGTTCTTGATTGCGGACGGCGTGCTGCCCTCCAACGAGTGGCGCGGCTACGTGCTGCGGCGGATCATGCGCCGCGCCATGCGCCACGGCCGCAAGCTCGGCCTCACCGAGCCGTTCCTCTGGCGCGGCGTCGAATGGGTCGGCGAGGTCATGGGCCGCGCCTATCCGGAGATCGTGCGAGAGCATCGGCGTCTCACCGAGGTCGTACGACAGGAAGAAGAGCAGTTCGCGCGGACGCTGGATCAGGGCATGCGGCGCCTCGAGGAGTTCGCGCAGACTCAGGGCGCCGGGCGAGGCCGCCCGATCGACGGCCGCCTGCTGTTCACGCTCTACGACACGTACGGCTTCCCGCGCGACCTCGCGGAAGAGGTGTTGGTCGATCAGGGCTGGCGTGCGACCGATGAGACCGAGCGCGCCTGGAGCGCGGAGATGGAGGCGCAGCGCGAGCGGGCGCGCGCCAAGGCCGCCTTCGGTGGCGACGAGGATGCGTCGGATACGGTCGCGCTCTACCAGCAGATCGGCGGCAGCCTCGCGCGTCCGCAGCAGTTCATCGGCTACGAGACGCTGACGGCGCCGGCGACGATCCTGGCCATGGTGGCGGAGGGGCGCCGCGTGCGCGAGGCCGCCACCGGCGACGAGGTCGAGATCATTCTCGATCGCACGCCCGGCTATGCGGAATCAGGCGGTCAGATCGGTGATCGTGGCTCGCTCGTGGGGCGCGCCGGCCGCGCGGAGATCGTCGACACGTACTATCGCGGCAGCAAGCTCATCGTGCATCGCGTGAAGGTCGCCGAGGGCGGCTTCCACGAGAACGAAGACGTCGCGGTCACGATCGACTCGCCCCGGCGTCAGGGCCTGCGTCAGCACCACACCGGCACGCACCTGCTGCACGCGGCGCTGCGGCGCGTGCTCGGCACCCATGTGGCCCAGGCGGGCTCGCTGGTCGCGCCCGATCACCTGCGCTTCGATTTCTCGCACGGCAGTGGCGTGAAGGACCGCGAGATCGAGCAGATCGAGGAGCTCGTCAACGAGCAGGTGCAGGCCAACATCCCCGTGACGAACGCCGAGATGAATCTCAAGGAGGCCCTGGCCGCGGGCGCCATGGCGCTGTTCGGCGAGAAGTATGGCGAGCGCGTGCGCGTGGTGAAGATCGGCGACTTCTCCACCGAGCTCTGCGGCGGCACGCATCTCGACGCGACGGGGCAGATCGGCTTCTTCAAGGTGGCCGAGGAGGGCGCGGTGGCCTCCGGCGTGCGCCGCATCGAGGCGGTGGCGGGCACGGCCGCGGTCGAGACCGTCGCGCGTCGCGAGCGCGTGCTGCGTGAGATTGCGGACATTCTCAAAGTCGGCGCCGACGAGGCCCCGCAGCGTCTGCGCAAGCTGCTCGACGAGCAGAAGCTGCTCGAGCGGCAGCTGGCCGAGATGGAGACGAAGCTCGCGCGCGGCAAGGCGGATGACCTCGTCGCCAGCGCCCGGCAGGTGAATGGCGTCGCCGTCGTTGCGGGCCGCATCGACGGTCTCGATCCCGACGGCTTGCGCGCCGTCGCCGACACGCTGCGCGATCGCCTCGGCTCGGGTGTCGTCTGCGTGGGCAGCGTGCTCGACGGCAAGGTGAATCTCGTCGCCGCCGTCACCAAAGACCTCGTCAAGCGATTCCCGGCCGGCAAGTTGATTCAGGAGGTCGCGCAGGCGGCGGGGGGCCGCGGCGGCGGACGGCCGGATCTCGCGCAGGCGGGCGCGCCCGACCCCGGCCGGCTCGACGCGGCGCTCGCGCTCGTGGCCGACTGGGTCGGCCGTCAGGGGTGAGCGACCGCGAGGCGGAGCCGCACCTCAAGATCCTGCACACCGTCGCCGAGACGGTCGGCCGGACCCTCGACGTCGAAGAGATTCTCAAGACGGCGCTCGAGGCGCTCACCCACGTCACGGGTCACGAGATCGCCAGCCTGCACCTGCTCGCCAACGACGGCGTGACGCTCGAGCTCCGCGCCGAGCGCGGCCTGTCGCAGCGCATGCGCGACGTCAACCAGCGATTGCCTGTGGGCGAGGGGATCATCGGACACGTGGCCGCCAGCGGCACGACCGTCGTCGTGCGCGACGTGATGAACTCGCCCGACCTGCTGCCCGCGGCGCTCGACGCCGTGCGACGCGATCGCATTCGCGGCTTCATCTGCGTGCCGATCCACGCGCGCGGCCGCATGCTCGGTACGCTCGCGCTCGGACGGCAGACCGAAGACTTGTTCACGGAGGGCGAGGTCGCGCTGCTGGAGGCGACCGCGCAGCAGATCGCCGTCGCCCTCGACAACGCCCGCCTGTCGTCCGAGCTCGTGCACATCGAGAAGCTTTCGGCGGTGGGGCAGCTGGCGTCGGGCGTCGCCCACGAGATCAACAATCCGCTGACGGCGATCCTCGGGCTCGCCGAGCTGCTGATGAGCCGCCGCGATCTTCCCGACCCCGTGCGCGAGCGCATCAAGCTGATGTCGCAAGAGGCCTCGCGTGCGGCGGCGATCGTCCGCAATCTGCTCATGTTCGCGCGCCACTATCCGCCCGAGCGCCGGCCATGCTCGCTCGCTGATGCCGTGCAGCGCGTCATCGCGCTGAAGGGGTATCAGCTCGAGCACGACGACATCCACGTGAGCACGGACCTGGTCGACTGCCCGGTGGTGTGGGCGGACGAGAACCAGATGCAGCAGGTGCTGCTCAATCTGGTGCAGAACGCCCACCAGGCGATGCGACGCCAGGCCGGCGAGCGGCGGCTCACGCTGCGCCTGCGGCCGCGCGACGGGCGGCGCGTCGCGATCGAAGTCATCGACACCGGGCCCGGTGTTCCGGCCTCGCTGCTGTCGCGCATCTTCGACCCCTTCTTCACGACCAAGCCTGCCGGGGAGGGCAGCGGGCTCGGCCTCTCGGTGTCCTATGGCATCGTCGCGCAGCACGGCGGCCGGCTGTACGCCGAG
>JBKOUQ010000074.1:0-26625 GCA_046723475.1 Candidatus Methylomirabilota bacterium | reverse complement strand
GCCTCGGCCAGCGCCGCTGCGATCGCCACGCCGAGCCCGCGCCCCGCGCCGGTGACGAACGCGACGCGGCCGGCGAGCGCGCCCGTCTCCCCCACTCAGCGCCCCCCGTCCGCCTCGCGGCCCAGGCGCTCGGCGATCGTCTGCCGCAGCCGATACTTCTGAATCTTCCCGCTCGGCGTCATCGGAAACTCGTCCACGACCTCCACACGCTCGGGAAACTTCTGGCGCGCGAGCTCGTGACGCTCGAGCCACGCGACCAGCTCGGCCAGTGTCGGCGCCTCGCCGCCCTTCGGAATGACGAAGGCGCAGGCGCGCTCGCCGAGCCGCGGATCGGGCATGCCGACCACGGCCACGCCGTGGACCTTGGGATGCGTGAAGAGCACACTCTCCACCTCGGCCACCGAGATGTTCTCGCCCCCACGGATGATGATGTCCTTCGCGCGCCCCGTGATCGACAGATAGCCGTCCGCATCGATGCGCGCCCGGTCACCGGTGCGAAACCAGCCGTCGCTGGTGTGCGACTCACGTGTGAAGTCCGGACGCTTGTAGTAGCCGACGAACTGCGAGGCGCCGCGCACGAGCAGCTCGCCTTCGGTCCCCGGCGGCACCGGGCGCTCGTCAGCATCGACGATCGCGAGCTCCATCCCGCGAACGGGGGAGCCGTCGGTCGTCAGGATCTTGTCGTCGGGATCGTGCTGATCGACGAGCGTCACGAGGCCGTTTTCGGTCATGCCCCAGCCGGGCGAGATGAGGCAGCGGAGTCGGGCGCGCGCGGCGGCCACGAGCGGCCGCGGGATCGGCGCACCGGCAGAGATGAACACGCGCATCGACGACAGGTCGTATTCGGCGGGGACATCGCTCAGGTCGCGCAGGAACGGCGTGGCGCCCATCGTGAACGTCACGCGCTCGCGCTGCACGAGGCGGGCCGCGGTCTCCGCGTTCCAGACATCGAGCCAGACGCCGGTGGCGCCGAGCACGAGCGTCGCGCAGAAGCCGTACAGGAACCCCGTCTGGTGCGCGAACGTCGAGGCCATCATGACGACGTCGCGCTCGGAGAGGTCCAGCCGCTCGAGCACCGGGAACACGCTCGCCAGCACGGTGTTCGGTGTGTGCATCACGCCCTTCGGCTCGCCGGTGGTGCCGGACGTGAAGATGATCTCGTGGACGGCGTTCGGATCGGTCCCGGGCAGGCTGCGGCGCCCCTGGCGCGCCTCCCACGCGGTGTCGGTGAGCGCGGTGAACGGCTGCATCGCCGGACCCGGCGTGCCCCGTGCGACGAACACGTGCTCCACGCTCGGCACCTCGGCTCGCAGCGCGCTGAGCATGGCCCCGTGATCGAAGCCGCGAAACACGCCCGGGATCACGACGACCACGGCCTCGAGCCGCTTGAGCATGAACCGCAGCTCGGCGGCGCGATAGATGGGCGGAATCGGGTTCACGACCGCGCCGAGGCGCGCGGCCGCCAGCAGCACGATCACGAACTCGCTCCAGTTCGGCAGCTGCACGGCCACGACGCGTCCGGGCTCGACACCGTGTGCAGCGAGACCGTGCGCCACACGCTCGACCGTGCGGGCGAGCTCGGCCCAGGTGTAGCGGCCCACGCCGTCCACCATCGCCGTGCGCTCCGCCCGCCGCGTCGCCCACCGGTCGAGATAGTGCTCGACCGTCTCGTTGCGCCACAGCGCGTCGAACCGCGCCATGGTTACCGGCGGAACTTCTTGAAGTCGACCGGCCGCTTCTCGACGAAGGCGTTGCGCCCCTCGAGCGCCTCGTCGGTCTTGTAGTACAGATTCAGCGCGGTCGTCGCGAATTCCGCGACGCCGGCGCGGGGCTCGGAGTCGATGTTGAACGACTGCTTGGCGAGCGCCAGCGCTGTCGGGCTCTTGTCGAGCAGCTCGCGGCACCACTGCTCGACCTCGGTCTTGAGATTTGCCGCGGGCACGACCTTGTTGACGAGGCCCATGGCGAGCGCGTCCTGGGCGGAGTACTGCCGGCAGAGATACCAGATCTCGCGCGCCTTCTTCTCGCCGACCACGCGCGCGAGGTAGCCCGTGCCGTGCCCGGCGTCCACGCTGCCGACGCGCGGACCGGTCTGCCCGAAGACCGCCGTGTCGGCCGCGATCGACAGATCACACAGCACGTGCAGCACGTGGCCGCCGCCGATCGCGAACCCGTTCACCATCGCGATCACCGGCTTGGGGCAGTGACGGATCGCGGTATGCAGGCGATCGACGTTCATCGGGCGCTGGCCGTCTTGCGAATACCCGCCCGCGCCACGTTCTTTCTGGTCGCCGCCCGAGCAGAACGCCTTGTCGCCCGCGCCGGTCAGCACGACGACGCCGACGGCGGGATCGTACCGCGCGTCCTCGAAGGCGTCGGTGAGCTCGTGCACGGTGCGCGTGCGGAATGCGTTTCGCACCTCGGGGCGGTTGATCGTGATCCAGGCGATGCCGTCCTTCTTCTCGTACAGCACGTCGGTGTACATCGAGGCCTCCTTTGGCGTGCGGCCGTACGTCAGCTGCGCCGGCGCTCCGCCGCGCTCGGGCCGATCCCGATCGGTGGCGGGGCCATCGCGACGATGAGCCGGAACAGCGCGTCGAACTCCTGCCGCGGCGCCAGGCCGGGCATCGGATCGTCGTTCACACTGAACCCGGCGTTGATCGCTGTCCACTCCTCGTCGGTCAGCGCCTGCCGCGCGAGGGGGAGCACGAGATCCTCCTCCTTGCGCATGTGCTCCCAGTGGAACTTCGCGTACTCCTCCACGGCGGACGCGAAGGCCTTGCGGGCGCCCTCACCATCCACGCGGCAGCGCGCGAGCAGGTAGCGCAGCTCCCGCGTGAGCTCGTCACCGCGCCGGTGCTCGCCTTCGAGCTCATCGAGGATCGTCGCCGCCGCGGGGCTGCGCAGTCGCAGCGCGCTGAAGAGGTAGCGGTCTTCTTTGGGATGATGCAGTCGGTTCGGAAACGTCTCGATGTAGTCGAGGATCACCGTGAGCACTTCGTAATCGGGCTCGGCGCCGGCCGCGATGTCACGCGCCAGGTACTCGAGGGCGCGGATGACCGCGGTGATCGAGCGGTGCTCGTGTGCGATGACGTCGATGGCCGCTTGCATTTGACCTCCCCTGCCCCGAGGGCGTCGGCCCCCCGGTTATATCGCGGCTGCCGCCGTCATGGGTTGCCGTTCGTCAGGACCGCCTCGGCGGGCGACGCCGGAAGCTCTCGGAGCTGCACGCACCGCTTGTCGCAGGTGATATCGTCCGACGGGCTAAATGCGCTGCAGCGAGCGACCCCGACACGCCGCCCGTGCCACGGCTCCTCCTCGAAGACTGCCGTTACGTCCTGGTTGCGGAACGGGCACCAGAATGCGCGGACCATCAGGCGGCCCACCGCAGGCACGAGCCGGAACACCGCCCAGACGAACGCGATGAGCGAACCGCCGAAGATCAGCACGACGAGAATCGTGGACACCGGCTGCGTCATGACAACACCCTTTCTTCCCGGCGGCCCCAGGTCCCGTCAGACGCGCCAGGCAATCACCCGCACGCGCTTGCGGAACGGGGCCCGCCATCCATTGCCGTCACGGGTCAGACGCTCGGCAAGAAAGCGACGCAGGACGGTGCGCGCGTCCTCGCCGTCGACCCGCATGTACGTCATCCAGAACTCGCACGCCTCCTCCAGCGAGGTGAACGGCTGATCCGAGCGGTACTGCACGAGCGACACTCGTGGGACGATACCCAGGGCGGTGAGCGCGCGCACCGGCGCGTCCGGATCGCGGTTGCGCTCGTACGGGCGTCCCAGCAGCGCCGGGTAGAGCTCGCGGAAGAAAAACTTGTCGTCGCCGCCGCCGGCGTCGTGCACCAGCACCACCGCCCGCGTGGCAATGCCGCCCACCTCGCGCAAAAACGCGGAGTGCGGAGCGAGCAGCGGTCCGACGTGCGCGCACACGACGAGGTCGTGGCGGTCGACGGCAACGTCGCCCCAGGCGGCCGGCACGACGGTGACGTTCGTGCGGGCTTCGCGCGCCGCGGCACGCCGAAGCGCGGCCGCCATGGCCGGCGACGGCTCCAGGGCCGTCACGTGCCGCAGGTGGCGGGCAAGCGGCAGTGTGAGCGCCCCGAAGCCGGCGCCGACGTCGAGCGCCGTGCGGCAGTCCTCGATCGCCGCGCTGACCGCGCCAAGCACGCGCTCGGCGTAATCGCTGATCGCGTTCGCCCGCTCGTACCAGGCGACGGTGCGTGGAGTCCACAGCCCCGACGTGGCGAGGCTCAGCGCGCTCCCTCCATGGCCTCGGCGAGCCGCTCGAGCGCCGCCTCCGCCCCGGCGAGCGTCGCGGCCACGCCCTGCTCGGCTTCGACGACGTCGAATTCGCGTCGCAAGCCCTGCATCGCCTGCTCGTCCAGCACCGCGTCGGCGAGCGGAAACACGATCTCGTTTTCTTTTTCGATGTGGGCGCGCAGCAGGCTGATGTACGCGCCACAGGCGGCGATGCGTGCCGCGCCCGTGCCGAGGTCCATCGCCGTCACGAGCCGCCGGCCCTCGACGTGTTCTTCCAGCATCACTGCGATCGGTCCGCCCTCGGACGGCACCCCCGCCTTGACCATCGCGGGAAAGAGCGCGAGCTCCTCCTTCGCGTGATGATTGCGATCGGCGAAGGCCCGCAGCCACGTGACCGCGGCGGCCCACCACCCGTCGGCGACGAACGCGCCGCTCGCTGCGCGGGCGGCGGCGCGCTCGAGGACGTCGAGGCCTTTGAGAATCACGCGGTGCTCCTCGCGCAGCAGTTGGGTCGGCGTCATCGGTCGCTCCTCATGCCGTCGCTCCATAGGCGGTCCGGACGACGGGCACCCACGCCTCGCGCGCCACCCGCGCGGTCACACTGCGTCGCCCCCAGAGGCGGCGACGCGAGGCCATCGTGATCAGTGCGACGTCTGCGCTCTCGGCTTCGCCGAGAATCTCCGCCACCGGGTCGCCGAAGCGGACGACGGTGTCGACGTCGACGCCGGCGAAGCCGTCCTCGACTTGCCGCAGGTACTCGCGCGCCGCCGCCTCGACGGCGGCGGCTTCCTGGTCGATGTAGACGACGACGCGGTCATCGCCGTAGCTGGCTTCCACGGGCGGCATGACGCGTAGCAACCGCACGCGACTGTTGCGTCCGCGCGCGAGCGCTCGGACCGTGGGCAGCACCGCCTCGCTCGCTGGGGTGCCGTCGAGCGGCACGAGGATCGTTCTCCGCTCCTTGGTCGGCGGCAGCGGCTCGCCCCGCCACACGAGCCGTCGCCCCGCTGCCGGCGTGTCCAGACACGCCTCGCCGCATGCCGTCAGCGGCCACAGCGAGCAGCGAGCAATGCGGCGCTCGCCGCCCCCCATCACCTCCGCACGCACCGCCGCGCCACGCTCCACCTGCACGCGCGCGTCACGGCCATCGCGCGGACACGACAGCCGCCATGGTCGTCGCACCGCCGACCACGCCGCGGCGGCGACCGCGATCACGATCGCCGCCGTCATCACCGTCAGCACCCCGAGCACCAGTCCTGAATTCATGGCGCCCTCCGTTGAAAGGACCGGCCTATGCGAGCCGGAAGAGCTCTCGGGCGTTGTCGCGGATGAGCTTGCGCTTCGCGTCCGCCTTCAGCGCGAGCGCGTCCAGCTGGTCGAGGCTTTCCTTCCACGGCAGCCCGTTCGTGCCCCAGACCGCGCGGTCCTGCCCCATACGGCTGCCGATGAAGCTGACGACCTCGGGCTTGAGGTACTTGGGCATCCACGCGTCGATGCCGAACCAGACGTTCTCCCACTTGTAGCAGACGCTCATCAGCTCCTCGCACCACGGCCAGCCCGTGTGCGCGCCGAGGATGCGCAACTCGGGGAAGTCCGAGGCGACGTAGTCGAGGTACATGGGGCGGCCGTGCTCGCTCGGCATGGCCTCGAGCACGTGGCCCGCCTGCACCGACACCGCGACGTCGAGCTCGACGCACTTGGCGTACAGCGGGTACATCTTTTTGTCGTGCAGCGGGATGTCGAATCCGAAGATGTGGACGTAGACTCCCTTGAAGCCGTGCTTGGTCACCGCCGTCTCGATCTCGCGCAGGCTGTCCTTGATCCGAAACGGGTTGTAACCGGCGAGCCCGACGAAGCGGTCGGGGTACTTCTCCGTGTACTGCAGCACGTCCTCGAGCTGGGTATCCATGTACATCCACTTGTTCCAGTACGACCACATCTTGGTCTGCGTGATGAAGACCTTCTCGACGCCCGCCTCGTCCATCTTGGCGATCATCGCGGGAATCGATTCGAACTGCGGCAGGCTGCCGCCCAGCGCGCGCTCCATACGGCACACCAGCTCACCCTTCTTGGCATCCGCCCACTTCGCCATGAACTCCGGCGTGGCGACGTAGTACATGATGTCGATCGCGTTGCGCGTCGTTGCCTCGCTCATCCCTGGTCTCCTCTCTGCTTTCGCGACACCGCTCACATCATCGTCAGGCCGCCGCTCACGCTGAGCGTCTGCCCTGTCACGTAGTCCGCGGCGGGGGACGCGAAGTAGACGACCGCTCCCGCCACGTCGTCCGGCGTCCCAACGCGACCCAGCGGAATCGCCCGCGTGACGGCGTCGAGCACTTTCTCGTTGCGCGCCGATTCGGCGCGCATGCCGGCGAGCAGCGGCGTGTCGGTCAGGCCCGGACACACGACGTTGACGGTCACCCCGTAACGCGCCATCTCGCGCGCGATCGTCTTGCTGAACGCGATGACCGCGCCTTTCGTCCCCGCGTACACCGCCTCGCCGCTCGAGCCGCCGCGTCCGGCGTCGGAGGCGATGTTCACGACCGTGCCGGCGCGCCGCGCCGCCATGACCGGCAGCACGGCGCGGCACGTGTAGAGCACTGCCTTGAAATTCAGCGCAATGATCTTGTCCCACGTCTCCTCGTCGCTCTCGACGAAGAGCTGCATGCGATCCCATCCCGCGTTGTTCACGAGCAGATCGATCTGACCCCACTGCGCGAGCACGGTCTGCACCGCGGCCTCCACCTGCGAGCGCCGCGTGAGGTCCACGGGCAGCGCGAGCGCTTTCACGCCGTGTGCCTCGACCTCGCCGCGCACGCGCTCGGCGCTGACGCCGTCGACGTCGAGCACGGCCACCTGCGCCCCCTCCGCCGCCAGCGCCAGCGCGATCGCGCGTCCGATTCCCCGCCCCGCGCCCGTCACGAACGCTGTTCGGCCTTGCAGTCTCATCGCCGCCTCCTCAACCGTCCCGCCAGACGGGCCTGCGCTTGTCGGCGAACGCGCGCAGCCCTTCCTCGGCGTCGGCCAGCGTCATCAGCTCGTATCGGTAGATGTCCTCGAGCATCGGCAGCGCGACGTCGAAGTCGAGTCCGTCGGCCTCGAGCACGGCGCGCTTGGTGAGCTGCAGCACCGCCGCGCTGTGCACGCGCAAGCGCGCGACCCTCGCCTCCACGGCCTCCGCGAACCCCTCCGTCGGCACCACATGGTCCACGAGGCCGATCCGCAGCGCGTCCGTCGCGCTGAGCGTCTCGCCTGACAGCAGCAGACCGAGCGTGCGCGCGACGCCGATGCGGCGCGGGTAGTGCAACGCGGCCACCGGGGGAAACACGCCGACCTTGATCTCCGGCTGACCGAGCTTCGCGTCCTCTGCCGCGATCACCACGTCGCAGAACGTCACGAGCTCGGCGCCGCCGCCCAGCGCCGCGCCGCGCACGGCGGCGACCGTGGCGCACGGCACCCGCCGCAGCCGCCGGAAGATGCCGTGAAACGCCTCGAGCATCGGCTTGACGCGCTCGGGCGCGTGGTCGGCGATGTCGACGCCCGCGCAGAAGGCCTTGCCGTCGCCCTCGATGAGCAGCGCCTTGAGGCTCGTCCGCTCGATCACGTCGTCGAGCACGCCGCAGATTTCCTGCATCATCTCGATGGTCAGAATGTTGAGCGGCGGCCGCGCCAACGTCAGGCGCGCCACGTCGTAGTCCACCGCATAGCGGATGCTCGTGAGCCCGCTCATCGCTGGGAGCCTCCTTCGCCGCGCCGGTCCTCGACACGCTTGGCCTTGCCGACACTGCGCTCGAGCGCCCGCGGTGCCAGCACCGTCGCCTCGACGCTGAGCCCGATGACGTCGTGCACCCGCTGGCGCACGACCCGCGCGAGATTCTCCAGCGCGTCGGCGCCCTCCTCCGCCGCCTCGCTGGTGGCCTCGACGCGGACCTCCAGGGTGTCGAGCGCGCCCTCGCGGCGCACGACGAGCAGATAGTGCGGCGCCGCACGCGAGACCTGCATGAGCGCGTGCTCGATCTGGGAGGGATATACGTTCACCCCGCGCACGATCAGCATGTCGTCGGTACGCCCGGTGATGCGGGCGAGACGCACGAGCGTGCGGCCGCACGCGCACGGCGTCGGGTCGATGGACGTGATGTCGCGCGTCCGGTAACGCACCACCGGCAGCGCTTCCTTGGTAAGCGTCGTGAACACGAGCTCGCCCGTCTTCCCCGCGGGCAGCGGCTCGAGTGTTCGTGGATCGATGATCTCGGGCAGGAAGTGATCCTCGGCGACGTGCATGCCGCGCCGCTCCGGACACTCCACCGAGACGCCGGGCCCGATGACCTCGCTGAGCCCGTAGATGTTGAGCGCCACGAGATCCAGGCGCTGCTGCAGCGCCTCGCGCATGCCGTCGGTCCACGGCTCGGCCCCGAAGAAGCCCACGCGCAGTCTCAGGGTCTTGGGATCGATGCCGGCATCCTCGAGCGCCTCGGCGAGATAGAGCGCGTACGAAGGCGTGCACGCGAGCACCGTCGCGCCGAGATCGGTGAAGGCCATGAGCTGACGCTCGGTGAAGCCGCCCGAGATCGGGATGACCGCGGCACCCACGCGCTCGGCGCCGTAGTGAAAGCCGAGCCCGCCGGTGAACAAGCCGTAGCCGTACGCGTTTTGCACGATGTCGCCGGGCCCGACGTCGGCGACACCGAGCGTGCGCGCCATGACCTCGCTCCAGACGTCGATGTCACCGCGCGTGTACGCGACCACCGTCGGCTTGCCGGTCGTGCCCGACGAGGCATGGATGCGCACGACCTCGTCCATGGGCACGGCCAGCAGCCCGTACGGATACGTCTCGCGGAAATCGGCCTTCGTCATGAAGGGCAGGCGCCTGACTTCGGCCAGCGTGCGCACATCGTCCGCGCGGACGCCGGCCGCGGACATTCGCTCGCGATAGAGCGGTACGCGCGCGGTCATGCGAGCGACGACGGCGCGCAATCGCTCGAGCTGCAGCGCCTCGAGCTCGGCGCGCGGAACGGTTTCGATCGGCAGCGCGGTCGTGATCATGGTCGTGCCTCCTCGCGAGCCGTGTGCAGTCCATAGGCCGCGCGCGCCGCCTCCGCGCGCGGCTCGGTCGCGGCCGCGCCGACGACGCCGCCAGGGCCGAGCGCGTAGCCGCGATCGGCGATCCGAAACGCCGCGCGGGCATTCTGCTCGACGAGCAGCATCGTGAGACCCTCGGCGCGCAGCCCCGCCAGCACGTCGAAGATCGTGCGGATGACCAGCGGCGCCAGGCCGACGGACGGCTCGTCGAGCAGCAAGAGCCGCGGCCGCGCCATCAACGCCCGGCCGATCGCGACCATCTGCTGCTCGCCGCCGGACAGCGTGCCGACGGGCTGGGCCAGTCGCGGAGCCAGCGCCGGGAACAGCGCGAGCACTCGATCGAGATCCGCGGCGATGCGCCGCCCGCGGCCGGCGCGCGGCGTGGCGTAGGCGCCCAGGCGCAGGTTGTCGCGCACTGACAGAGGCCCAAACAGCTCCCGGCCCTCGGGCACCATCGCCACGCCGAGCCGCACGATGGTCTCGGGCGCGCGCCCGCACAGTGGGTCGCCGTCGAGCTCGATCGTGCCGGCCCGCGGCGTCACCAGCCCCGTAATCGCGCGCAGCAGCGTGGACTTGCCGCTGCCGTTGGGCCCGACGAGCGTTACCAGCTCCCCGCGCGCCACGTCGAGGTCCGCGCCGCGAAGCACCCGGACGGCGCCGTAGCCCGCGTGCACTCCGCGCACGAGCAGCATCACGCGGCCTCCTCGCCGAGATAGGCGGCCACGACCGCGGGGTGCCGCCGGATCGCGCCCGGCGTGTCCTCCGCGAGCTTCTCGCCGTAGTTGAGCACCAGGACCTCGTCCGCCAGGTCGAGGACGAAATCCATGTGGTGGTCGACGAGCAGGATCGTGGTCCCCTCGTCGCGGATCGCACGGACCATTGTGGCGAGCCGCGCGTGCTCGGTGGCATCGAGGCCCGCGCCGGGCTCGTCGAGCAGCAGCAGCCGCGGGCCGGCGGCAAGGGCGCGCGCGACTTCTACCAGCCGCTGCTCGCCGTACGGCAGCGCGCAGGCGACGTCCGCCGCGCGCGCGGCCAGCCCCATGCGCGCGAGGACGGTCAGCGCGCGCTCGCGCAGCGCGTCTTCCTCGCGGCGCTGCGCTCCGCTGCGCAGTGCTGCGGCGAGCCATCCCGACCGTCCGCAGCGATGACAGCCGACCAGAACGGTCTCGAGCACGCTCATCTCGCCGAATGGCCGGACGAGCTGAAACGTCCGCGCGATGCCCAGAGCGGCAACGGCATGGGGACGCCCCACCGGAAGCAGGCGGCCGTCGAGCAGCAGCCGCCCGCGCGAGGGTGGCAGGGCGCCCGCGATCATGCTGAGCAGCGTCGTCTTGCCGGCGCCGTTGGGACCGATGAGCGCCTTGATGGTGCCGGCGGCCACGTGAAAATCCAGGCCGCGCACCGCGGCGACGCCGCCGAAATCGCGGCCGAGGCCGCGCGCCTCGAGCAGCGCCGGCGTCGTCACGCCGGCCGCCGCGCGAGGCCAACAAGGCCGGTTGGCAGAAAGATCATGAAGAGCATCAGGATTACGCCGAAGAGCGCGATCTCGTATTCCGCGGCGCCGTGCGAGGCGGACACCAGCGGCAGCGCCGCGCGCAGCGTCTCCACGAGCGCCACGATGACCGCCGCGCCCAGCACCGCGCCCCACAGGCTCGCGACGCCCCCGAGCACGACCATGACGACCAGCTCCACCGAGTACGCGAAGCCGAACGGCGAGGGATTGATGAACGTGAGGTAGTGCGCGTAGAGCGCGCCCGCCAGCGCGGTGATCGCGCCCGCGAGCGTGAAGACGCCGAGCTTGAGGCGTGCGGTGTCGATGCCCGCGGCGGCCGCCGCCGCCTCGCTGCCGTGCACGGCGCGCAGGGCGCGTCCGATGCGCGAATCCACGAGGTTGCCGCCCAGCCACAGCACGCCGAGCAGCGCGCCCCCCGCCAGCCACAGCATGCGTGCGTCGCTGTCGAATCTGAACGCGCCGACGGTGAGCGGCGGCACGCCGGTGAGCCCCGACGGTCCGCCCGTCACCGCAGCCCAGTTCACCAGCACGTAGTAGACGATGATTCCGAAGCCGAGCGTCGCCATGGCGAGCAGCAGTCCCGAGAGGCGAAAGATCGGCAAGCCGATGGCCGCAGCGGTCAGCGCGCCAGCCGCGACGGCAATGACGACGGCGAGCCAGCCGTTGCATCCATACGTCGCGGTGAGCACGCCCGACACGTAGGCGCCGACGGCGAAGAATGCCGCCTGGCCCAGCGACACCTGTCCGGCGAAGCCCATCACGAGCGAGAGACCGACGGCGGCGAGCGCGTTGAGCGCGATGAACACGAGTGCGGCGAGCACGTAGCGGCTGTGCACGACCCACGGCAGCGCCGCGAGCACGACGGCCGCGCCGAGCAGGACCATGACGCGCTGCCGTGCCGCCATCGTCAGCTCTCCTGCGCGACGCGCCAGGGCAGCCAGCCAGCCACCTGCGCCAGACACACCGCGATGAGAACGACGAAGGCGACCGCGTCTTTGTAGGCGGAGGACACGAGCCCCGCCGCGAGCGACTCGAGCACGCCGAGCGCGAAGCCCCCCGCGATGGCAGCCGGCGGACTCGCGAGGCCCCCGAGCACGGCGGCGACGAAGCCCTTGAGCCCGAGCATCAGCCCCATGTCGTAGGTCGCATAGGTGATCGGCGCGATGACGGCGCCGGCGGTCGCGCCGAGCGCGCCAGACAGCGTCCACGCGAGCAGCGAGACGCGGTCCACGCGGATCCCCATGAGGCTCGCCGCGCGCGGGTTCACCGCGCACGCGCGCACCGCGGTGCCCGCGTAGGTGCGATTGAAGAACCACCACAGCGCCGCGAACACGCTGGCGGCGACCGCCAACACCCACACACCCTGGCGTACGACGACGGCCCCGCCGACGACGAGCGGCGGCCCGGCGCTGAACGCCGGCACGGCGAGCGGGTCGGTGCCCCAGCCGAGCAGCGCGGCACCGCGCAGCGCGATCGAGGCACCGATCGTCAGAATGAGCACGGCGAGCGCCGGCGCGCGGCGCAGCGGGCGCACGGCCACCCGCTCCAGTAGCGCGCCGACGGTCGCGACGGCGAGCAGGCTGACGACAAACGCGGTGCCGACGCCGTACCCGCGCGCGGTCAGCGCGACCATGCCCAGCGCGCCGAGCATCACGAACTCGCCCTGGGCGAAGTTCACGATGCGCGTGACGCCGTACACGATCACGAACCCGAGCCCGATCAGCGCGTAGATGCCGCCGACCACGAGGCCCGACGCGAGGTACTGCGCCAGCTGCTCACCCATGACTTATTTCGCCGTCTTCCACTGCCCGTCGACCACCTGGATCATCGTCGCGGCGCGCCGATCGAGACCGTTGTGATCCGTGGGCGAGAAGTCGAAGACGCCGCTGATGCCGACGAAGTTGCGCGTGGACTCGATGGCCGCCCGCACGCCCGCGCGGTCGATGCCCGCACGCTCGAGGCCGCGTACGGCCAGCTGCACCGCGTCCCACGCGTGGCCGCCGAACGTGTTGCGCGGTCCGTAGCGCGCCTCGAAGTCACGCGCGTAGGCCAGCAGCACGGCCTTCTGCGGGTCGTTGTCGGCAAGCTGCTCGGCCACGAGGAGCTTGCCGGCGGGGAACATCACGCCGTTGGCGGCCGGGCCGGCGAGCTCGACGAATTTCTTGTTGCCCACACCGTGGCTCTGGAACATCGGCATCTTGAGGCCGAGATCGGCATAGTTGCGCGTGGCGATCGAGGCCGACGGCGGGATCGACCAGACGACGACCGCCTGCGGCGCCGCCGCCTTCACGCGCGTGAGCTGCGCGGTCATGTCGACGTCCTTCTGCCCGAACTTCTCGTTGACCGGGATCGAGAGCCCCGCCGTCTGCGCGGCCTTCTCGAACTCGACCCAGCCGAGCTGCCCGAATGCATAGTCGACGTTCAGCCACGCCACGCGCGTGAGCCCCTTGGCCTTGAGGTAGTCGACGAGCACGCCGACGATCAGGTGATCGCTCTGCGGCGTCTTGAAGACCCACTTGCGTTCCGCCGCCGGCTCCACGATCTTCGCGGCCGCGGCGCACGAGATCAGGGGCACCTCGGCCTTCTGCACCGTGTCGAGGATCGCGAGCGACGTGCCGGACAGCGTGGTCCCGACGATCGCGGTCACCTTGTCCTCGTCGATGAGCTTCTTGGCCGCCAGCACCGCCTTGGTCTCGTCGCTGGCGTCGTCGTAGATCACGATCTTGAGCGGGTGCAGCCGGCCGTCGGGCCCTTTGATACCGCCCCGCGCGTTGATGTCGGCCTCGAGCATCAGCGCGGTGTCGCGCTCGGGGATGCCGAGCGACGAGCCCGGCCCCGTGATCGAGAACACCGCGCCGATCCGGTACGGCTCCTGCGCATCTGCGCGCGCCTGCGCGCCGCCGATCATGAGGGCCGCGATGAGAAGCATGAGGAGCAGGTGCATGGGATCCTCCTTAGCTGGCCATGTGAAAGGGGCGTGATTGCGCGGCCTTCCGGTAGCCGGCGCGACACGCAGCGAGCTGCGCGCCCGGTTGGTCGAGAAGGAGGTCGGCGACCGAGGCTTCGATCATGTCGAGCGCGAGGAGCCGGGTGAGGCCGGCGTAGGCGCCCGCCATCGTCGTGCCGAGCTCGGCGCCGAGCCCACACTCGGCGGCGATGGCCGGCGCGTCGATCGTGACCGCGGTGCCGGCGCCCGGTGCGCGAGCACACGGCGCGATGGGGCCGGCGATGAGCGCGATGCCGTTGGGCGGGATGCCGCCGAACCAGACGTCGTAGAAAAGGGCCGGATCGAGCACGAGCAAGTCGTCGACGGCCGCGGCGTGATCGTCCACCTGCACGAAGGCCGTCACCGTCGTCTCGGGGCGGGCGTCCACCCAGCCGCCGATGGCCCAGGCGGCCGATCCGGCGCGCACGAACGCCGCCGCGAGCACCCGGCACGTCACCCGGACTCCCTGCCCGCCTCGCCCATGCGCGCGGATCTGCCGCATCGGCTCAGCCCTCGACCGACCGCTCCAGCTGCACCATCGGGCCGTGGACGAAACCCTCGCCGACGAAGAACTCGCGCACGTCGGCCTGGGCCAGGTCGATGAGCGTCGCGACCTTGCGGATCGCACGCAGCTCGCGCCCGCCGTCGACGAAGCGGCTCACCAGCGCGCGCGCGACGCCGCGGCCGCGGTAGGCGGGATGAACGCCGATCAGGTCGATCCACGCGGTCGGGCCGGCGACCCCGAACTCCGACTCGCCAACCCAGCCGAACAGAAACCCGACGACGCGGCCGTCGCGCTCGGCCACGGAGCTCATCCACGGCGGTCGCAGCGCCGCGATGTCGAAGCGCGTGCGCCAGTAGTCCTTACGCGTTTGTCCGCCGAGCCTCTCGTCGATCGCGACGATCGCGTCGAGGTCGCCGGGCTCGAGTGCCCGTACGTGCGTGTCCATACCCGCCTCCTGTACTGAGCCCTACGCGGCCACCATCGTGTTGAGCTTGCGGAAGCGCTGCAGACCGAGCAGCGCCGCGCCGAGCGCGGCCGCGTATTGCGGCAGCGCCGGCACGCTGACGGTCGTGCCCAGCTTGTCGCGCAGGGCCTCGACCATGCCCGCCTGCAGCGCAACGCCTCCGATCAGCGTGACCTCGCCGTCGAGCCCGACGCGCTTGAGCAGATTCAGCGCGCGATCGGCGAGCGAGTTGTGGATGCCGCGCAGGATGTTCTCGACGCTGACACCCTCGGAGACGTGGTTGATGATCTCGGACTCGGCGAGCACCGCACAGACGCTCGAGATCGCCTGCGGCTTGGCCGCGCCGAGCGAGAGCGGGCCGATGTCCGCGATCCCGACCTCAAGATACTTGGCGGCGCGCTCGAGAAAGCCGCCGGAGCCCGCGGCGCACTTCTCGTTCATGTGGAATTCCTTCACCTTGCCGCCGTCGCGCAGCTTGATCGCACGCGAGCACTGCGCGCCGATGTCGAGCACGTAGCGGGTGGAAGGAAACTCGGTCGCCGCGCCGCGCGCGCCACACGTCAGGTCGGTGATCTGGATGTCGCGGAACGGCACCGCGTACCGGCCAAGGCCGGTCGTGGCCAGGTACGCCACGTCGGTGGCGGTGGTGCCGGCGTCGGCGCACGCGAGGTCGAGCACGTCGCGCGCGACGCGCTCGAAGTCCGCCTTCGTCCGGCTTAGGCCGCGTCCGCACACCGCGCCGGTCTCGTCCAGCAGCACGCACTTGCTCGTCCCCGAGCCGATGTCGATGCCCGCCACGCGCGCCATGCTCAGCTCCTTCCCGCCAGCGCGACCGCACCCGCCTGCGCGCGCTCCAGCGCGAACAGGGCGGCGCCGAGCGCGCCCATGAAGTGCCCCTCGGGGCTGACGTTGAGCGAGGTGCCGAGGGCACCTTCGAGCGCGCGCACCATGCCGACGTTGCGCGAGACGCCACCGGTGAAGGTGACCTCCGGCTCGACGCCCACGCGCCGCACGAGCGACATCGTTCGCGTGGCGATGGCCTTGTGCACCCCGCCGAGGATGTCCTCGATGCTCTTGCGTTGCGCGAGGTAGGACATGATGTCGGACTCGACGAACACCGTGCACACGGACGTGAGCCGCACCGGGTTCTTGGCCAGGAGCGACAACCCGCCGATCTCGTCGAGGCTCACGCCGGTGACGTCCGCCGCGGCCGACAGGAATCGTCCGGTGCCCGCGGCGCACTTGTCGTTCATCGAAAAGTCGACGACGGAGCCGTCCGGGCCGACCTTGATCGCCTTCGTGTCCTGACCGCCCATGTCGATCACCGTGCGCGTGGCGGCAAACAGCGACTGGGCGCCGCGGGCGTGACACGTGATCTCGGTGATCTGCGCGTCACCGAAGGTCACCTTGTAGCGGCCGTAGCCGGTGCCGACGACGTACCCGACCGCGTCGCGCGTCAGCCCGATCGACTCGCACGCGTTTCTGAACGCGGTCTCCGCGGCGCGCGTCACGTTCGCCCCGGTCGCGATGAGCGAGCGGCCGACGATCTCGCGCGACTCGTCGACGATGACGGCCTTGGTCTGCGTGGAGCCGACGTCCACTCCACCGCCGTAAATCATGAGATCCTCCTCGTGAGATTGAGTCCGACGAGCGTGATCGGTCGCAACGTGGCGACGGTCCGGATGAGCAGCCACTTGGTCCAGAGCTGGCCGGCGATCAGCAGCGCCCCCGCGATCACCGCCGCGGGGAACGCCAGCGGGGGCAGCGCCACCGCCAGAGCCAGCACGATCGCCGGTAACAGGTAGCCGACGAACCCGAGCGCCACGCCCGGCTGCATGCGGAGGGGCTCGGTCGGGCGTGCAAACGACGGCGCCGCCGACCACGTGACGTACACGAGCCAGGTGACGGCGCCGAGCACGATGACGGCGAGTGCGCCGGTGAGCAGGCCGGGACTCGGGGCTTCGCCGAGCGCGGGCATCACCGCGAGCAGCAGCCCCGTGCCTGACACGAGAGCCGCGACGACGAACACGACCGGCATGATCGGCACGTCCCAGGCGCCGATCGCTTTGGCGGACCTCAATAAGAAGCCCTGCGCGGCCGCCAGCGCGAGCGCCGCGAGCATGGCGAGCGCGCGCGGCAGCGGCCCCGGCGCGATCCATTCGCTGAGCGCCAGCACCGCGAACGCGCCGCCGAGCAGCAGCTCGCGGGACATCCACGAGCTGCGCACGCGCGCCAGTACCCGCGGTCCGCGCAGCGGCCGTCCCGCTTCCACCGCAACGGCGCCGAAGCCCGCGAAGACGAGCGCGGGGCCGAGCCACGCGGCGAGCTCAACCGTCGGAGATGCGCCGAACGCCGAGGCCAGCACGGCGATCGCATAGAAGCCGGCGCCGACACCACCGAGCGCAAAGTTCAGGACCGCGGGCACGCGCCACACGCGCTGCGGCACCGCGGGGATCACCTCGACAGTGGCGGGTGTCATCGTCATGGTCTCAATCCACGAAGTAGTAGACCGAGGGGTGGGTGCCGCACTCGGGCATGAGGGGCATGGCGCGTGGATCGGCCGCGAGCTGTGCCACGCGACTTTGCGGATCGTCGAGATCACCGAAGACGATCGCGCCGGCGATGCACGCGACCGCGCACATCGGCGTGGCCGCGGAATCGATGCCCGGCGTCAGCCCCGCCTCACGCCCGACGTCCACGCGCTCGCGACAGAACGTGCACTTCGTCATCACGCCGTGGCGCTCTGGCTGGGCACACGCGATCTCCGACGGCGTGGCGGCCGCGAAATAGCCGTGCGCGTCGTGCACGAGATGGCGCGCGTGATAGGGGCACGCCACCGCGCAGTACCCGCAGCCGACGCACGCGCCATGCTCCACCCACACGATGCGGTCCGACCGCTGTCGTGATGCGCCCGTCGGGCACACGGGCACGCACGGTGGCTCGGCGCAGTGCATGCACTGCATCGGCAGGAACACGCGACGCACGTCGGGATACGTGCCGACCTCGCAGTCGACGACGAATCGCCACTGCGTGCCCGCGGGCAGCGCGTGCTCCTGCTTGCACGCGATCGTGCACGTCTGACAGCCCACGCAGCGACGCGTATCGATCACCATGCCCCAGCGCACGTCACACCCTCCGGAGGGCGACGGGCACGAGGTCCGCGCCGCTGCCCGTCGCGTCGGTGAGAGCCAGATCCATGGACGACACCTGATTGAGGCTCGGCATGCCGAGATCGCGCGCGAACGGCGTCGCCCAGTGGCCGAACTGCTGTAGCACGACCACGACGTCCGGCCGCAGGCCTTCGCGCAGGATCGCGCGGCCCGTCGTGCGCCCGGTGGGCGACACGATCTCCACGAGGTCGGACTCGCCGATGTGCAGATCGCGCGCGACGCCGCGGTTCAGCATGACGCCGAAGTGGCCGCGGACGTTCTTCGCAGCCTCTGCGAGAATCGGCAGCGACACGTTGCTGCCCCACGAGTACTGCATCGACCGACTCGTGAGCAGCCAGAACGGAAACTCCGCCTGCGAGCGACCCGCCGCGCTGGCGGTCGCGCGCCAGATCGCGGGAAAGTCCTTCCACGCGGGCAGCGGCTGGTACTCCTCGAGCTGCACGTCCCACCACGTGATGCCGCGCTCGTGCAGGCGAGCCGCGAGCTCGGCCCCCATGCGCTTGATCCGCTCCTGGTACGGCAGCTCGTACCGCAGGCCCTTGGCCGCCATCGCGGTGTGCAGGTAGTAACGCGCGCGGGGAAACGGCACGAAGAAGGCGCCGTGCTGACGGAACCAGTCGAGGTCGTGCTCGACGGCGCCGTCGGTCAGCGACCGCGTCGCCGCGCGACACACGCGATCCCAGATCTGCTCCGCGGTGGGCGCGGTGCCGGGCGACAGCGTGAAGTCCCACGCGGCGCCCTTCAACGGCACGGTCGTTCCCGCACCGCGATTGATCGCCTTGAGGTATCCCTCGAGCAGCCCCGTGCGTGCGGCGAGCTCGGTGGCGACGTCGGTGAGGTCGCGCGTGTCGAACGGCGGGCTCACGACGGGCTGGCGGATCGCCCAGCCCGTGTGCTCCCAGTACTGCTCGATGTACTTCGTTCCGCCGACGCGGTAGAGCTGCAGCGACTCGAGATCGGTCGCCTCGGGCAGCAGCAGGTCGGCGTACCAGTTCGTCTCGTCCTGCGTGTAGGCGAACGAGGCGATGAACGGAAAGCGCTCGAGCATGCTCTCGACCCGTCCGGTGTCCCAGTTCGAGATCGCGGGATTCGTGCGATACGTGATCCACACGTCGGGCACCGTCGGCGCCGGCCATCGCTCGGGTGGCCGATCCATGAACAGCCACGGCAGATGCGCGGGGCCGAGCGCCGCCGACCAGGGCGAGTCGTCGGCGAGCGGCACGAGGGTCCGGTATGCGTTGCGGATGTGCGGCGCGCCCTTCCACGCGGCCTGCGCCGTGGGATTCGACGGCTGCTCCATGAAGCCGTCGGGGCCGGGCTTGACGGACTCGAGACGATTCTGCGCGGGCCGGTTCAAACGCACCGTGGTGCCGACGATTCCGCCCGGCACCTCGAGAGCGCCGACCACGGCGGCCAGCATCGTGCGCGCCCAGCAGCACTCGTAGCCGCCCCAGCCGTTGCACACCGTCTTGCCGAGCAGCACCGCGACGGGACGATGCGGATAGCGCACGCCCTCGATTTCGATCGTGCTCCCCACGTGGGCGTGGCGCAGATACGCCTTCGCGAGCCGGCGAATGGTGTCCGCCGGCACGTCCGCGATCGCCGCCGCCCACTCGGGCGTGTAGCCACGCAGGTGGTCGAGCATGTGCGCGAACGCGGGCCGTACCCGCGTGGCGGACGTCGTCCGTGCGCCGTCGGCGCCGATCTCGACGCCGGCGGCGATGTACTCACCGACGAGCGCGGGCCGCGTGCACCGGTCGTCGTCGAAGGGCACCGGGCGCTCGCGCTCGATGTCCCACACCATCGGCTTGTCGGTGTAGGGATCACGCAGGTAATAGCCGCCGGGACCGATGAGATACGGCGAGGCCGTCATGCGCGTCAGGAACGGCACGTCGCACACCTCGCGCCAGTCGTGCTCGTGCAGGATCACGTGCAGCAGCGCGAACAGCACCGCGGCGTCGGTCTTGGGCCGGATCGGCACCCATTCCGTCGCTCCCGCGCCGGTGATCGACTGGTGAGGCTCGAGCTGCACCCACTGCAGACCACGCGCACGTGCCTCGGCGTGCCGCCAGACACCGGTGACGCCGCCCGAAGCATCGCCGTTGTAGCCGAACGAGAGCACGAGGTCGCAGTGCGGGATGTCGGCGGCGACGGTGAAGGCACGGTGCCAGAACTCGCCGTAGAGGTGCTCGGAGTGATAGCACTTCACGCCCTGCCCGCTGCCGATGCCCTGGTCCACCGGGCCCCACGCCGCGAGAAACGCGGCCATGGTGCCCAGGTACGCGGGCGCGATGCCGCCCGAGCCGAACGTGACGGCGAGGCGCGGATACCCGGCGTCGTCTATGAGCCCGCGCTCGCGGATGCCGTTCAGGCGCGTCGCGAGCAGCTCGAGCGCCGCATCCCACGACAGCGGCTCCCAGCCGGGATCCTGATCACGCCCCTTGCGCGGGTTCGTCCGCTTCATCGGCGTGCGAACGCGCGCCGGGTTGTAGAGCTTCTGCACGAGGCCGTACGCGCGCACGCACACCTTGCCGCACGCCGGGTGCTCGGCGGCGGCGTCGTCGTTGGGCGTCACGCCCACGGCGACCCCGTCCTTCACCACGACCTTCAGCAAATCCGGGCCGGCCACGCACTGGTAGCAATAAACGGGAACGGTGGCCGTGCTCATCAGTGGGTCGCCACGAGCTTCTTGTGCTCGAGCGCCTCGAAGAACGCGTCGATGCGGTTGCGGATCTGCGCCTCCGCGTAGTAGCGCGGATCCTCGAGGTCGGATTCGACGAGGAGCGTCGGCACGCCGAGCTCCTTGATGAAGTACTCCCGCATGTCCCCCTGACCCGCCGAGAACAGCCGGCACGACTTGATCGAATGGATGACGAGCGCGTCGGCGTGCCAGTCCTCCACGTAGCGACGGATCTGCGCGTAGCGGGCGACGATCGAGCGGTTGGTGAGGTTCTCGCGCAGCATTTGCTCGGCGATCGACTCGAGCGGGCGGCGCGGGTCGTGGCGGAAGCCGAACTCCCAGATGCCGCCGACCGTGGAGTAGGTCGACTGCACCGCCACCGCGCCCCATCGCGTGAACAGATTGCGGAAACTCTTGTAAAACGGGTACGGCGGCGGGCCCTCGATGACCGTCCGGAAGCGCTCTTCGCTCAGCGGCCCGAGATTCTGGGCCACCAGCTCCTCGAATTCCGCCACGGCGTCATCGAAGAACGCGGCGGCCTCCGGCGTGCCGCGGAGCACGTTGATCGGCCCCATCATGTTGATCGAGTCGAAGTAGGAGTCGAACGGCGCCGGATGGTGCTTCGTGAGGTGCTTGCAGCGCGCGTAGCCGTCCTGGGCGCGCGCGGACAGCGCCAGCACCTCGCGCAGCTCGTCGATGTCGAACCGGCGGCCCGTCATCGACTCGCACAGCGCGATGAGCTCCTCGAGCTGCTTGACGACGTAGCGGACGTCGTCGGCGCTCGGCGCATCCGTGCGCGCGAACGGCACGTCGAGCATGAACAGCTTGCCGCCGCTGATGTCCGCGAGGTGCTCGAACCACTTCACGTAGACGTTGCAGCCGACGTAGTTGCAGACGATCAGGTTCGGAAACGGCATCGGCTTGCCCGGGCCGAAGCCGCCTTCGAGCACGAGGCCGACGTCGGCCTTGACGTACGCGCAGTTGTCGGACGAATAGCCGACCTGCTCGGCTTTGAGGATCAGCGGCAGCGACTTGTGCCGGATGGCGTTCTGCAGCGCCGTCACCTCCGGGAACATCGGCAGCACGTGACAGGCACGCAGCAGCTCGACGCAGTTGCCGGAGATCATGATGGCGCCGGTCACGCGGCGCTCGGCTTCCGCGCGCGCGAGCTCGCCCATCCACGCGGTCATGAGGCGGCGCGACTGCTCGTGCACCCGTCCCTGGTACGCGCGTTCCGTTACCGTTTGCGCCATCACGTTCCTCTTATTTGCCGCCGGAGCGCCTTCGCAGGGCTCCGGCGCTGCGGCGGTCGGGCATTGAATGCCCGTGTCCCGGTCGTTATCAGTCGAAGAGCATCGACTCCACGAACGTCTCGATCTCGTTGCGCGTGCGCTCGAAGGTCCACATCTTTTCCTCGAACTCGACGAGCATGTGCGGGATGCCGGCGCGGTCGAGCCCCTGCTTCATGAGCACGTAGTCGAACAGCGCCGGCTCGCAGAACTTGGCCGGCATGAAGACGACGGCGTCGGCGCGCGCGCGGCGGACTTTCTCGATGAGGCCGGCCGAGCGGTGCTCGCGCGACTCGTGGCGCGTCGACGAGGGCACCGCCTGGTTGACGTAGGCCGAGGCGAGGCGCTCGAAGGGATCGCCCGTGCCGCCGACGTCGGCCCTGTACCAGCGCCAGCCGAGCAGCAGATCGTCCTCGACGATGTAGCAGCCGGCCTCTTCGAGCACCTCGAGCAGCCCGAGCGGCGGCTGCTCGCAGAACGCGCCCTCGACGACGACGCGGAGGCGATCGCGCGGGCGCGCCTCACGCGCGGCGACGCGCGGCAGCAGCGCGTCGAGGGCCGCCGTCGCCTCGCCCACCGGCATCAGCGTCGCGGCACGCAGCATCGTGTAGAGCTCGTTCGTCCCGAGTTTCTGCGGCTCGGCGATGCGCAGCGCATACAGCGCCCGGATGCGCGCCCGGAGCGCGTCGTACGCGCCGATCGCCTCGGTGAGCGCGCCCTCGGTCACCTTCAGCCCGAACGCGGCATCGAAGTCGCTGGCCAGTCGGCGCAGCTCGGAGGCCAGGTAGGGCACCACGGAGGCCGACGTCGAATTCTGTGGCAGGTGCAGGTACGAGACGAACGTGTCCGGGAAGTTCCGCTTGTAGATCGAGCCGAGGTTGCGCGCGACGTCGCAGATGTTCGAGAACACCAGCCCGTCGACACCGGCGAGGCGGCCCTGAAAACCGAGCTCGAGCGTCGATTTTGCGATCGAGCAGACGAACGACTGGAACCGCGCGTCGGCGTGCGTGAGCTCGACCGACGTGCCGCCGCCCAGGAGCGAGAGCGGCAGCATGCCGGCGGCGTGGATGACCTCGACCGGCGCCCACACCGGATAGACGGCGATCGCGCGGCCGCCCGGCTGCTGCGCCTTGAAGCGGCTGACGATCGCGCTGAGCGGCTCGGCGATCAGCTCGGGAAACGGCTCCATGGCCACCTCAGGCGTCATGCGTGCCTCCGAGGGCGACGGCGGCGGCGCCGCCGGAATCGGTCGAGCGTTCGAGGAACCCGTAGAGGAAGAGGCCGCCGACCTGGCCCGCCAGCCGTTGTGCGTCATCGAGCGATCGCACGAACGGTCCGGCCGCGAGGCCGTTCAGCATGCCGAGCAGCAGATTCGTGGCCGAGTAGAGCTCGTCGGCGGGGCGCTCGTGAGGATCGAGCTCGGCGAGCACGCGCAGGCCGCGCTCGATGTACGCGCGCCGCTTCGCGGCGATCTCCGAGTGCTGCGGCTCGGGCAGCAGGTCCCAGTCGCGGTTGATCACGCGCAGCGCCTGCATATGGGTGAAGCCGAACTCCAGGTGCGTGCGGATGAGGGCCAGCAGGCGGGTCTCGGGCGTCCGGGCGCGACCCAGTGCGTGATCGAGACTGCTCAGCAGCGCATCGAGCGCGCGGTCGAGAACGAGGAAGAGCAGCTCGTCCTTGCCGCCGACATAGTGGTAGAGGCCCGCCAGGGACAGGTGCGCCGCCCGCGCGACGTCGCGGATCGTGGCCACGTGGTAGCCGCGTCGCGCAAACACGTCGCACGCCGCATCGAGGATCGCCGCGTACCGCTGCCCGATCACGCCACCGAACCTCCGACCGAACGGATGTTCGAAGTGGGGTCACCGTAGGACGTCCCGAGGACGTGCACCATCCGGCGGGCGCCTCATTTTCATAGTGCAGACACCGCAGTTCCCGCCGGGCGCCTCAGCGATTTGAGGTGATTGGCCTATCGATGTCCGCCGCGCTTCCGTGCCACGTTTTCCAGCATGGATCGACGAGCATTCCTGATCGTCACCGCCGCCGGCATGCTTCGGGCCGCCGGGCCCGCGCAAGCCTCCGAACAGCCGCAACCCGTGACCGTCACCACGAAGATGCTCGGTGCGGGCGCGGTGTCCTCGGGCGTGGCGCTGCCTCCGATTCCGCCCGTGACGGGCACGCGAAGCGCGCCCGTGCCCTCGTGGGGCAAGCCGCTGCCCTATCCCATCGTCATCGCCGACCGGCGCAACAACCGGCTGCTCGAGGTGACGCCGGACAAGCGCATCGTGTGGGAGTTCCCGTCGCCCAGTCTCAAGATCTATCGCGGCAACGAGGACGTGAACTTCTCACCCGACGGCCGGCGCCTCGCCGTGAGCGAGGAGGACAACTACGACGTGCACATCGTCGACTACGAGGCCCGCGGCCTCGTGTGGACGTACGGCACACCGGACGTCAGGGGCAGCGCGCCGGGCTACCTCGACTATCCCGACGACGCGCACATCCTCGAGGACGGGATGTTCGCGACCGCGGACATCCGCAACTGCCGCGTGCTGATCATCGATCCGTCCACCAACCGCATCACGACGCAGTGGGGGACACCCGGCCGCTGTCGCCACGATCCACCGCACTCGCTCGCGTCCCCGAACGGCGTGACGCCGCTGCCGAACGGCGACATCCTCGTCAGCGAGATACGCGGCTCCTGGATCAGCCGGATCACCCGCGCGAGCAAGCTCGTGTGGACAGTGCAGGCCCCGCGCGTCCGCTATCCCTCCGATGCCTTCCCGACGGCCGACGGACAGGTCATCGTCGCGGACTTCTCGCGGCCCGGACGCGTCGTCATCTTCGACCCGGCGACCCGGCGCATCACCTGGGAATACGAGGGCAAGCCGGGCGACACGATGCTCGATCATCCCTCGCTCGCGCGTGAGCTGCCGGGCACCGGCGACATCCTGGTCGCGGACGACTGGCGCGAGCGCGTGGTGGTGATCGACCGTCAGACCAAGCAGATCATCTGGCAATACGGGGTGACCGACCGCAAAGGTCACGCGCCCGGCTACCTGAACTACCCGGACGGGTTCGACGTCGACGTGTTCCGCGACTGGCGATCGGCGCGCGCCTGATCAGAACAGACGGTGCTTCGTCGCGAACGCCACGGCCTCGAGTCGGCTGTGCACGCCGAGCTTGGCGAGGATGTTCTGCACGTGGTTGCGAACGGTCGCGCGGCTGACGTGCAGGCGGTCGGCGGCGCTCGCGGTGCTCGCGCCGTCGGCCATGAGCTTGAGCACCTCGAGCTCGCGGCGCGACAGGGCGGCCCCCGGGCTGCCGGGGGCACCACCGGACGGCGGGCCGGCCAGGCGCTCGTGCACGAGCATGAGCAGCTCTTTGGTGGCCGTCACGTCACGGAACAGATGAACCGTGCACGCTCCTTCCGCGCCGTTCGTCGAGAGGATGCTGATGTTCAGCCACACCGCCCGGCCGTTCTTCGCGCGGGTGCGCATGTCGAAGCTCTGCACCGACTCGCCGAGCTTGACGAGGTTCATGACGTGGCAGCCTTGATAGCAGAGACGATTGCCGTCGCCGTCCGTGCCGACGAAAACGTCGCAGCAGGCCTTGCCCACCACGTCGCGCGCGCCGTAGCCCAGGATCCGCTCGGCCGCGCGGTTCCAGAGCGCGATCCGGCCGTCGGCGCCGATGACGAACGCCCCGTCGCCCGCCCGATCGAGCGTTGGCCGAAGGTCTTGGATATTCATCCGATCGCTCCCCCGCGCGGCCATATGACCGCTGTCATAACTGCCTCGCGGGCGCTCCGTGTATTCAAGTGCCCAAGAGGCGCTGTTCGATCTCTACGACCGGAGGATGCGCATGGTAGCACCAGACACCGTCGATGAGCGACCGCCGCTGGGTCAGCGGCTCCTGGACCACCCGTTCCTGCTTCTGCTCGCCGGTTTGATCGTGATGTTCGGGTTCTACACGATCTGGGGCCTCTACGAAATCCTGAGCCTCCCGAAGGCGACACTGCCATGACCCCCGCGCCAGGAGAACCGACATGATGATTCACAGCGAGGCCCATTCCGCGATCGTCGCGCCGGCGGGAACCTGGTGGCGCCCGGCCGGCAGCCAGGAAAAGATGTGGGTCTCCATCGCGTTCGTGTGGTGCATGGTCCTGTTCGCGATGATGCCCATCTGGCATCTCAAGGGCGGCCAGAACCCCTCGGGCATCCGAGCCCGCGTCGCTCCGGCCGATTTCATGGCGCGCGTGGAGAAGTTCGTCGCCGACTACAAGGTCGGCGAGGACAACGGCGTGCCCGTCGTCGCGCCGCCGCCGGGAAGCGACATCTATCTGCAGGCGCAGATGTGGCGCTGGTATCCCGTGCTGAAGCTCAAGCAGGGCGTGCAGTACACGCTGCATCTCTCGTCGCTCGACATCAACCACGGCTTCAGCCTCTATCCCGTGAACCTGAACTTTCAGGTCGTTCCCGGTTACGACTACGGACTGAAGATCGTCCCGAACAAGGCGGGTGACTTCCGCGTCGTGTGCAACGAGTTCTGCGGGATCAACCACCACATGATGGTCGGCAAAGTCATCGTCGAGTAACGCCGACAGGAGGAACGTGATGGCCACCATCGTCGAGGCACTGCCTCTCCGCCACGTGCGGTCGCGGACGTGCGA
>JBKOUQ010000096.1:0-26047 GCA_046723475.1 Candidatus Methylomirabilota bacterium | reverse complement strand
CTCAGCGGCCGAAACACCTCGGTGTTCTGAAACGTGCGCGCGATCCCACGCCGCGCGATCACGTGCGGGGGCAGGCCGAGCAGGCTCTCGCCTGCAAAGCTCACGCGCCCCGCGTCCGGCCGGTAGAGTCCCGTCAGCACGTTGAAGACCGTCGACTTGCCCGCACCGTTCGGGCCGATGAGGCCGACGATCTCACCGTCCTTCGCCTCCAGCGTCACATCCGACAGCGCCGCCAGCCCACCGAAGCGGAGGCTGAGCCCCTCGACGCCCAGCAGCGCCACGCGCGCTCAGTCCGCCTTGAGCCAATCCGTGAGCGGCTTGAAGTGGCCCTTCTCGACACGCACCCAGAAGCCCTGCTTCTGCGTCTCGTGGTCGGAGCCAATGCTGAGCGGCGGCAGGATGCCGCTGTCGAAATTCCTGGTGTTCTCGAGCGCCGTCACCAGTGTCTCGCGAGTGAGGGCGCGCCCGGCGCGCTTCGCGGCGTCGGTGAAGAGCATCGCCGCGAAATATCCCGAGAGCGAGTAGCGGTTCGGCTCGTTCTTGTCGAAGTACTTCTGCATGGCGGCGCGATAGGCTTTGACCCCGGGCAGGTCGGAGGCCAGCGGATCGGGCCACAGCGACAGTCCCTCGACGCCCTCGGCGGCGTCGCCGGCGAGCGCCAGGTACTTCTCGTCGGTGAGTGGGCCCGACGAGACCATCACCGTGTCGGTCCAGCCGATCTTCTGCCGCTCCTTCAGCGCCTGGGCGCCCGGCCCGGGGGTGAGCACCAGGAAGGTCACCTGCGGCGCGGCGGCGCGCAGCTTCGCGATCTGCGCGCTCACGTCGGTCACGCCTCGCTTGACGGACTCGGCCGCGGCCATCTTCAGATTGTGACGCGCGAGATCCTTCTCGTACGCGCTGAGGAACGCCTTGCCGTAGTCGTCGTCCTGGTAGAGCACGCCGAACGTCTTGAAGTGTCGCTGCCCGACGAGGTAGTCGATCATCATCTTCGATTGCCGGTCGTAGAGCGTCATGCCGCTGAAGACGTATTTCTTGCCGCGAATCGCCGGCGAGCCCTGGAACGGAAACAGCAGCGGGACGCGATTTTCCTCGAGGTAGTCGAGCGTCGCCATCACGGGGGGCGTCCCCTGCGGCGCGATGACCGCGAAGATCTTGTCCTGCTCCACGAGCTTCCGGGTGTTGGCGACCGCCTCCTGCGGCTTGTAGCCGTCGTCGTAGTACACCGTGCGCACGCGGCGCCCGTTGATTCCGCCCGCGTCGTTCACGACCTTGAAGTACAGATCGACGCCATACCGTGTCGCCTGCTCGCCCGTGTAGGCCAACGGCCCCGAGAACGAGTTGGAGCAGCCGAGCACGATCTCGGTGTCGCTGACCCCCTGCTGGGCGAAGACGCTGGTCACGCCACCGAGCAGGACGAGCATCATCAGCAGCGACGGGACCAGACGCATAAAGATCCTCCTTGTGGCGGCCGCGATGCCGCCCGGCATGAACCGCATGCAGGCGATCAGGATGACGCCGAAGATCAGGGGTCGGTAGTTCTGGAACGCGGCGAGCGAGTCGTGGAGCACGGTGACGATCGCCGCGCCGACGATCGAGCCGGGAACGGATGCGAGACCGCCCACGATGATCATCGTGACGAAGTCGACGGACAGGAACACATCGAACGCGTCGGGCGACAGGAAGCCGACCACGAACGCGAATAGTCCACCCGCGACGCCCGTGTAGAACGCCGACAGACCGAATGCGAGGGTCTTGTAGGCGGCGACGGGCACCCCGCTCGCCTGCGCGGCGATCTCGCTCTCGCGGATGGCGAGGAAGGCGCGTCCGATCCGTGTGCGCACGACGTTCACGGCCGCCACGACCATCACCGCCGCCGTCGTCGCCGTCAGGTAGTAACGGCCGGTATCGCCCAGCCCTCCGACCGCGGGCGGGGGCACGCGTAGCCCGTCGGCGCCGCGGGTCAGCACGTCCAGGGCGAGAATCGCCTCGACGATGACGAAGCCGAACGCCAGCGTCGCCATCGTGAGATACAGCCCCCCCAGCCGGAGACACGGCACGCCGAAGGCCACGCCCACGAGAGCGGTGACGGCCCCGGCCGCGGCGAGCGTAACGATCACGGGTGTGCGCGGGGCATGGATCACGATCAGCGCCGCCGTGTACGCGCCAATGGCGAGAAATCCGGCGTGACCGAACGAGAGCTGATGCGTGTAGCCCGAGAGCAGGTTCAGGCCGAGCGCCACGACGGCGTTGACGAAGATCAGGCTGGCCAGGAACACGAAGTAGCGGGGCGCGATCCACGGCCACGCGACGATCGCGGCCACCGTCACGATGACCAGCACCGCGCGCACGCGCCCTGCCGTCAGACCTTCCTCCGCTGGACGCGACCGAGCAGACCGGCCGGCCGCACGACGAGGATCGCGATCAGCACCAGGAAGGGCACGGAGTAGCGGACGCCCGACGGCAGGTAGAGCGGCGCGAGATTTTCGATGAGACCCAGCAGCATCCCGCCGGCGACGGCGCCCGGCATCGAGCCGAAGCCACCGAGCACCGCGGCCGTGAAGCCGCTGATGACGATGAGCCCCATCTTGGACGACAGGAACACGACCGGCGCCACGAGGACGCCCGCGACCGCGCCGACGACGGAGGCCAGCACCCAGGAGGTCGCATACACGCGCTCGACGCTGATGCCCATGAGACGCGCGGCTTGCTGATTCTGTGCGACGGCGCGCATCGCGCGTCCCAGTCGCGTCCAGCGGAACAGCGCGGCGAGCGCGGCCATCAGCGCGAGCGAGGCGCCGACGATCCCGAGCGACACGGGCGCGACGCGCACCGCTCCGAGGGCGATCGACCGTGTGCCGAAGAACGACGGGAACGGAAACTCGTCGTGTGTCCACACGAGCCCGGCTACCGACCGCAAGATGAGCGACAGGCCGAGCGTGATGATCAGGACGTCCCAGTGCGTGGCCGAAACCGCCGAGCGGATGAGCACGCGCTCGACGATCCATGCGAGGAGCGCGGCCGCGACGACGGCCGCGAGGAGACTGGCCACCAGCGGCCAGCCGAGCGTATGCTGCACCGTCCAGCCGACGAACGTCGAGATCATGAGCATCTCGCCCTGCGCGAAGTTCAGCGTGCGTGTGGCGTTGTAGATGATGACGAGCGCCAGCGCCATCAGCGCGTAGATCGACCCGGTGGCGAGCCCCGAGACAACCACGTGGAGCAACGACGCCGCGGTCATGCCACGCTCTCGAAGCGGCAGACCGCCGCACCGGTCGCCGCACAGGCGGTCTCGACGAGGCGCGCGGGCGTGGCGAGCACCGTTGCCGCCAGCGCCTCGAGCACGCCACGGGTCAGATGGCACACGGGCCCGGACGCGGCGCCGTACGCGCGCGCGAACGGGGAGCCGGCCACCGTGACGACGAGCGTGGTCGGCGTGAGCCGCTCCAGTGCGAAGTCGCCCCAGCCGATCTCGCGCCCGGCGCTCAGCAGTCGCTGCGCGCGGCTCGCGGCATCGCCCTGCAGCGCCGCCGTCGCGACGGCACCGCCGGCACGACCACCGGCGGCCAGACACTCGGCCGCGCTCGTACCCAGCGCGGCCTCCACCGCCTTCTGCACGCCGGCCAGTGTTTCGGGGCGGATGAGAATGTAGCCGGGGGGCGGCGTCATGTGCGAACGGCGCGACGCCAGAGGGCCGATGACCAGCCCTCGTAGAACAGCTCGCGCACTTCACGCAGCGTGAGCTCGCCGAGCCCCATGTGATCGAGATCGCGGCCTCGGCCCGCCAGCGGGCGCCCGAGCAGCGCGCCGAACACGCCGAGCAGCCCCGACGTCGCCGACGAGGCCACGGACACCGAGCGCGCCGCCGACTCGAGCAGCGGCAGCCCGAGCTCCACGTCCTCGGAAACGTACCGATGCTCGAAGCTCACGACCTCGTGCCAGAGGCCGCTCGCGACGAGCTTGGCCTTGGCGCCGACGCCATAGAGGCCTTCCGAGGCGCGGGCGTCGTCGTAGTACGTCGCCATCTCGTAGTGCGGGGCCGGAAATCCCCAGCCCGCGCGCGTCGCCACGCGCTCGGCGTCGACCGCGTCGATCAGACGGCGCGCGCTCGGCGTCGTGCCGGCCGCGTGGATGTCGAACGCGCCGCGATCGATCGCGCCGGCGTTGACGAGCACGAGCGCCGGATGAATCACGGGTCCCACGTTGGTGAGCGCGACGTCGACCGCATCCACGCAGGGTCGCGTCGCAGGATAGAGCTCGCGCACGCGCGCCAGGACGTCCTTCGTGCGCGAGGCGGGGAACACGCCGACGGGCAGGTTTGCGGCGCGGACCGGTGCCGCGACGGCGGCGGGCCCGGTCTTGCGCGCCAGGTACGGCAAGGTGCCCGTCTCGGCCACGGCCAGCGGCAGCGGCTTGCGGGCGCGCACGAGCTCGCGCGCGATGACGAACGAGCCGAGCGTCGCCGCACCGAGGAGGACGATCTGCCGCTCGGTCACGACGCCCGCGAGCCTGCGACCGAGATCCTCGTGCGTCGATGCCGGCAGCGGCGCGATCACGACGTCCGCGTCGCGCACGGCCTCGCCGAGATCGGCCGTGACCCGGTCGAGCCGCGCCTGGCCCTGGCGCTGCTCCGCGGTGAGGGCGATGCCGTTCACGAGGGCGCCGACGTCTTCCGCGCGCCGCCGCCATAGCCGCACCCGATGGCCGGCGAGAGAAAGGTCCGCGGCGGTCGCGTACGCGCCGTTGCTGCCACCCAGGACGGCGATATTCACGGGATGACTCCCTCGCGACGGAGCGCGGCGATGCGCTCGCCCGGATATTTGAGTCGCGTCGTCAGCACGTCGTCGGTGTGCTGACCGAGACGCGGTGCGGCCGTCGGCGCGAAGTCCGTCGCGCCGTCCACCTTGATCGGCGTGCCGAGCGTCGGCAGCCGGCCCAGCCGTTCGTGCTCGACCTCCGCGATCATTCCACGATGGCGCACCTGCGGATCGGCGAGCACTCGATCGAGCGTCTGAATCGGTGCCGCCGGCACGCCCTCGGCGTGCAAGCGCGTGAGCCACTCGCTCGTCGGCCGCTCCGCGAATGCGTGCCCGATCGCCGACATGAGCGTCGCGCGGTTGGCCACACGATCGCCGTTGCGGGCGAAGCGCGGATCCTCGGTCCACTCCGGACGGCCGGCGGCGCGGCAAAAGGCGGGCCAGAAGCGCTCGAACACGGCGACGATCAGGTGGCCATCGCGCGTCGGCAGCATCCCGTACGGCACGACCGAGGCGTGCTCGGTGCCCATCGGCCCCGGCACGACGCCGTCGGTCCAGAAGTACTGCGCGAGATAGGACAGCAGCGAGACCTGACAGTCGAGGAGCGAGAGATCGATGTGCGCGCCGCGTCCCGTCCCCGCGCGACGCAGCAGCGCGCCCGCGACGGCGAGCGCGCCGAACAGTCCGCCCGCGAGGTCGCCCATCGGCAGCCCCATGCGCACGGGACGGCCGCCCGCTTCGCCGGTCAGCGACATCGCGCCGCCCATCGCCTGCAGCGCGAGGTCGAACGCCGGCCAGTCCTGGTACGGGCCATCCTGACCGTAGGCCGAGAGCGAGCACATCACGAGCGCCGGATTGACCGCCGAGAGCGCGGCGTAATCGAGACCCAGGCGCGCCATGACGCCCGGGCGGAAGTTTTCCCAGACGACGTCGGCCTCGGCGACGAGATCGAGGAACACATCACGGCCGGCGGCCTTGGCCAGATCGAGCACGAGGGACTTCTTGTTGCGATTGATCGCGAGAAAATACGCACTCTCACCGCCGGGCAGAAACGGCGGCCCCATCGCGCGCATCGGATCGCCGCCGTCGGGCGCCTCGATCTTCAGCACCTCGGCGCCCATGTCCGCGAGCAGCATCGAGCCGTACGGGCCCGCGAGCATGCGCGAGAGATCGAGCACCCGGACGCCGTCGAAGAGCTTCACCGGCGGGCGGTCTCCACCGCGGCGCGAACGCGCGCCGGGGTGATCGGCAGCTCGGTGAAACGCGCGCCGATCGCGTCGTGCACGGCGTTGGCGACCGCCGCTGACACGGGGATGACGCCCGATTCGCCGAGCCCCTTGGCGCCGAACGGCCCCTCGGCATCGTTCGTCTCGATGAGCCGCACGAGGAGCTCCGGCATGTCCGTCGCGCGCAGCAGCGCATAGTCCATGAACGATGCGGTGATCACCTGCCCGTCCTGCACGACGAGCCGCTCCGCCAGCGCGTAGCCCAGGCCCATGTGGATGCCGCCGTGGATCTGGCCCTCGGCCGCCAGCGGGTTCAGCGCGCGGCCGACGTCGTGCGCGGATGCGACGCGTCGAACGCGGATCACGCCCGTCGCCTCCTCGACGTCGAGCAGCACCGCCTGCGCGGCGAATCCATATGTGGCCGAGACGTTGCCGCGCAGATCCTTGTCGAGCATACTCGTGGGCGGATCGTAGAACGCTTCGGCCACGAGCGTTCGGCCGCCCGGCTGGTAGTGGCCGGCGCGCGCGACGCGGTCGTACGGCAACCGCCGCTGCGGCTCGGCCGCGACGAGGATCGCGCCGTCCTTCATCGTCAGGTGCTCGACCGGCTCGTCGAGCTGCTCGGCGGCCATCGCGAGCAGATCGGCGCGCAGCTTCTCGGCGGCCAGGCGCGCGGCGTTGCCCGCGATGAACGTCGTGCGACTGGCGTGCGCACCGACATCCCACGGCTTCACGGCGGTGTCGGAGTTCACGACGTCCACGCGCTCGAGCGGCACGCCGAGAGTTTCGGCCACGATCATCGCCAGCACCGTCTCCGAGCCCTGACCGAGCTCGGTCGCGCCGGTGATGAGCACGACTTTGCCGAAATCGTCCATCTTGACGATGGCGCCGCACCCGTCCGAACGATAGATGCGCGCGCCGCCGCCGACGTGGAACATGCCGGCGTAGCCGACGCCGCGCCGCCATCCGGGCCCGGGGGCCGGCAGCGGTTGCGCGATGGCCTCCGCCACCACATCGAGGCATTCGCGCATCGCGCACGAGCTGACGACGAAGCCCTGCGGGTTGACGTCACCCGACTTCGTCACGTTGCGGCGGCGGATCTCGAGGCGATCGAGACCCAGACGATCGGCGAGCTCGTCCATCTGCGACTCGACGGCGAACGTCGACTCCAGATTGCCGTAGCCGCGCATCGAGCCCGAGTACGGATTGTTCGTGTAGGCGATCGTCGTGTCGAAACGGACGTTGGGCACGCGATAGAGTCCGGCCACCGTGGCCAACATCACGTACGGCGTGGTCGAGCCCCACGACACGTACGCGCCGTTGTCGATCGTCACGTGCGCCTCGCGTGCGAGGAGGCGGCCGCTCGCGTCCGCGGCCGTGCGCAGCCGGATCGCGCACGGCTCGCGCGTGGGGCTCGCGACGAATTCCTCCAGGCGCTCGAGCTCGACCTTGACGGGGCGGCCAACGCGGCGGGCGAGCAGCGCCGCGATCACGTCGATCGGGTAGAGATCGAGTCCGCGACCGAAGTTGCCGCCGATCGGCGGCTGCATCACCCGAATGCGATCGCCCGCGATCCCGAGCGCGCGCGCGAGCTCGCGCTGATACAGAAACGGCACCTGGGTCGTGGACCACATGGTGAGGGCGCCGTGCGCGTCCCAGTCGGCAATGGCGACCATCGTCTCCAGACAGCACGTGGTGACGAAGTTCAACCGGTAGACGCCCTCGACCACCGCCACCGCCTCGGCGAACGCGCGATCGACGTCGCCGTGGCTGAACTGATAGCGCAGGTCGGTCAGATTGTCGGCGCGCTCGTCGTGCACCCGCGGCGCTCCGGGGCGCACCGCGTCCGTGGGATCGAACACGGCGGGCAGCACCTCGTACTCGACGTCGATGAGCTCCAGCGCCTCCTCGGCGATGGCCGCGCTCTCCGCGGCGACGGCCGCGATCTCGTCGCGGATGCAGCGCACCTTGTCGCCCTTCAGGGCCGGCTGATCGTGGGCGAAGCCGAAGCGTTCCTGCTCGACGTCGGCGGCGGTGAGCACCGCGAGCACGCCGGGGAGCGCCGCCGCGCGCCGCGTGTCGATGCGCACCAGACGCGCGTGCGGGTGACGCGCGCGCAGGATCTTGCCGTGGGCCAGCCGCGGCAGCACGAGATCGTGCAGGTAGCGCGTGCGCCCCGTTACCTTCTCCGCGCCGTCCTTCTTCGGCGTCGCCTTGCCGAGGACGGACAGCTCGCTCACGCCACCGAGCCCACCCGCAGCCGCTCGTGGAGCATGGCGATGATCTCGTCGACCGCTGCGGTGGCATAGAGCCGGAAGAACGGCGACTGCTGGAACGCGAAGAACTCGCTCAGATTGCGCTTGGCGAATTCTTCCTTCGACTCACCCGGCTTCGGATTCGACAGCGCCGGCCGCACCCGGTCCTTGCGATAGATCTGCGGGAACTCCGTGTACGTGTAGAGATGCTGGAACTCCTTCGTGAAGAAGGCGGCGACCGGGATCGACTGGAACGTCTGCCCGTCGCGCTTGCGCACGAACGGCGTCATCACGTCGGCGTACGGCGACTCCTTGGGGTCCGGCATCGGCAGCAAGCTGATCTTGTGACCGTCGCGCGGGAAGATGCGCATGTCGAGGCCGCCCTCGGCCGCCAGCCGCGCGATGACCGGAACGTCACGCCGGCAATCCGACGACCACTCCTCGGAAATTACGAGCACCTTGGCCGGGCCGTTCGGCTGCGCCACGATCCATTGCCAGGCCTCGCGCTGAGCGTCGCTGAGCCGCGTCGACTCGAATGCCTTGCGAAGGAAGTCGCCGTAGTCCTTGCGCGGCATGTTGAACGCGCCTTCGCGCTTCAGATTGTCGGGCGTGCCGACGAACTTCACGTACTGGTCGAACGTCATGCCTTGCGCAAACCGTTCCGGACTCACCATTGAACAGGCTCCTTGTGCTCACCGAAGACGTCCTTCATGGCTCGATTGATCTCACCCAGCGTCGCGTACGCGCGCACCGCCTCGAGGATTGCGGGCAGCAGGTTCGCGTGGCCGCGCGCCTCGTCCGTCAGCCGCGACAGCGCCGCTCGCGCCGCGCGGTCGTCGCGCTCGCGGCGAATCCGCGCGAGCTTGGCGATCTGCGTCTGTGCGACCTTCGGATCGAACGCGTAGAGCTCGACCTCGGGATCGGCCGCGGCCGTGCCTTCCGCGACGTGGCAGTTGACGCCCACCTTGGGCACCGCGCCGGACGCGAGCGCCTGCTCGAAGCGATACGCCTGGCGCGCCACCTCGGCCTGCACGGCGCCAGACTTGATCGCGTCGACGATCCCGCCCATGCGGTCGACTGCGGCCATCTCCGCGACGATCGCGTCCTCCATCTGATTCGTGAGCGCCTCGACGTAGTACGACCCGCCGAGCGGATCGACGGTATCGGCGGCGCCGGACTCCTCCGCGCAGATTTGCATCGTCCGCAGCGCGATCAGCTGCGCCTTCGCCGACGGAATCGTGTACGCCTCGTCGTAGGTCGGCAGCGCCATCGTCTGGGCGCCGGAGAGGGCCGCGGCCAGGGCGATGTAGGCGCCGCGCACGATGTTGTTCTCGGGCTCCTGCGGCACGAATGCCGAGCCGCCGCCCCCGATGAGTGTGCGGAACATGCACGACCTGGGATTCTTGGCGCCGAACCGCTCGCGCAGCATGCGGGCGTAGAGCCGGCGGCCGGCGCGGAACTTGGCCACCTCCTCGAAGATCTTGCCCCACGCCGTGAAGTTGAACGACACGCGCGGCGCGAACTCGTCGACGTCCATGCCCCGGCGCACCATCAGCTCGATGTAGGCGGCGGCGATGGCGAGGCCATACGCCATCTCCTGCGCTGTGGTGCAGCCGGCCTCGCGGATGTGATAGCCACATACCGACACGGGATTCGAGCGCGGGTAGTGGCGCGCGGAGTACTCGATGAGGTCGCCGACGAGCCGCAGCGACGGCTCGACCGGGTAGACCCACGTTCCCCGCGCGACGAATTCCTTGAGTATGTCGTTCTGCGGCGTGGTGACGACGCGCTCGCGCGGCGCGCCCTGCTTGTCGGCCACCGCGAAGTACATGGCGGTGATCGGAGCGGCCATGCCGTTGATGGTCAGCGACACGCTCACGCGGTCGAGCGGAATGCCCGCAAACGCTTCTTCCATATCGGCGAGCGTGTCGATGGCCATGCCGACCCGCCCGACCTCGCCGTCCGCGCGCGGGTCGTCCGAGTCGAGGCCTAATTGAGTCGGCAGGTCGAAGGCGACGTTGAGCGCGTCTTGCCCATGCGCCATGAGGTATTTGAAGCGCGCATTGGTCTCGTCTGGCGTCCCGAAGCCGATGTACTGGCGCATCGTCCAGAGTCGCTCGCGGTACATGTGCCGGTGGATGCCGCGCGTGAACGGGTACTCGCCGGGCCGGCCGAGATCGCGCTCGACGTCGAGGTCGGCAAGCTGCTCGGGGCCGTACACGGGCTCGATCGGAAAGCCGGCGTGCGTTCTCAGCTCCTTCATCGCGTCCTCCGTGGATTCACGCGAGGTCTCCCTGAAACGCCTTCACGATGTCGGGCAGCGGCGTGCCCATCGGGAACACCCGACTCACCCCCAGCGCGCGCAGCGTCTCGACGTCGCGCGGCGGGATGATGCCGCCGACGACGACGCGCACATCGTCGGCGCCCTGCGCCCGGAGGCCGTCCAGCACGCGCCGGGCGAGCGGCACGTGGGCGCCCGAGAGGATCGACAGCCCGACCACGTCCACGTCCTCCTGCACCGCCTCCGCGACGATTTCCTCGGGTGTTCGTTTCAGGCCCGTGTAGACGACCTCGAGGCCGGCGTCGCGTAACGCCTGCACGACGACCTTGGCACCGCGATCGTGGCCGTCGAGTCCGGGCTTGGCGACGAGGACTTTCATGCGACCGCAAACGCCGGAAGATAACGCGGGTTGCCCTTCGGGTCGTCGGCCACGCGCAGCGGGGCCAGGCGCACACGCTGGCCGATGCGCAGCGCGGCGGGATCGCTCACGCCGCTGACTACGGCGAACACGCGGAGCGCGCCGACCTTCACGATCGCGAACACGCGAGGGCCGTCGAACCCCGCGGGCAGTCCCGTGTCCTGCACGGTGAACGCGTGAATCGTGCCCTCGCGCGGCAGATCGATCCACTCGAATGCGTCGGACGCGCACTCGGCGCAGAAGCCGCGGGGCGGCCACGCGGTGGCGCCGCAGGCCGAGCAGCGGGTGGTGACGAGCCGCCCCTCGCCGAGCCGCGCGTAGAACTCGTGCAGCTTCGTGTACTCGGCGCTTTCGAGGGGAAACGGATCGACCGCGCGCAGGTATGCGGTCATCGCGCGGACTCGCGATCGCGCTTGAGCTGTCGCAGCAGCGCGCGGATCTTGGCCGTCTCGAACGTCTCGCGCCGCTCGCCGGCATAGTCGAAGAAGCCGCGCCCCGTCTTGGGCCCGAGCTCGTTGTAGGCCATCTTGCGCTCGACGAGGCGCGCCGGCTTGAACCGATCGTCGCCGAGCGCCTCGGCCATGTAGCGGCTGGCGCGGTAGAGAATGTCGACGCCGCCCCAATCGATGAACTCGAAGATGCCCACCGAGGCGTAGCGGAACCCCATGCCGGCACGGAAGGCACGGTCGATGTCCTCGGGCGTCGCGACGCCTTCTTCGACCAGACGCACCGCCTCGTTCATCAGCAGCACCTGGATCCGCGGTCCGATGAACCCCGGCGAGTCGGCGCAGCGCACGGGCGTCTTGCCGAGCCGCTCGAGCAGTCTCAGCGTGCGCTCGACGGTGGCCGCCGTCGTCTGCCTCGCCGGCACGACTTCGACGAGCGGGATGATGTGCGCGGGGTTCAGCCAGTGTACGACGAGGAAGCGCTCTGGGCGCGCCACCGCGTCCGCGAGATGCGAGGGCGAGATCGTAGACGATGTCGACGCGACGATGGCCTCGGGCGCGATCACGTCGGAGAGTCGCTTGAAGGTCGCGCGCTTGAGCTCGACGGATTCGGGCAGCGCTTCCTGCACGAACGCGCATGCAGCCAGATCGCCGAGCCCCACGCGCTCCTCGATCCGGTCGAGCGCAGGGGCGACGGCGTCATCGCCGATCACCTGCTCCTCGGCCATCAGCGAGAGGTCGCGCGCGATCTCGCGTCGCGCGTCGGCCAGTCCGCGCTCACTGTCCGCCACGGAGCGGTCCTTGAGATCGACCAGCAAGACGCGGCAGCCGCCCAGCGCGAACGTGAGCGCGATCTGCCGGCCGATGCGGCCGGGACCCAGAACGGCGACGGTCTCGTTCACGCGGGATCCTTGGCGTGCGGCATCACTTCGCGTCCCGGCCGTAAATCATCACGATGTGCTCGCCCATCCCGCTGTTGTTGTGGGTGAGGCCGATCGCCGCGTCGGGGACCTGGCGCGCGCCCGCCTCGCCACGCAGCTGCACGAAGATCTCGGCCGCCTGCGCAACGCCAGTGGCCCCCAGCGGATGGCCACAGCCGATCAGCCCGCCGCGCGGGTTGATCACGACGTCGCCGCCGTAGTCGCTGCGGCCCGCGGCGACGAACGGTCCCGCCTCGCCTTTCGCGCAGAACCCGAGCTCCTCGTACGCGATGAGCTCCGCGATCGCGAAGCAGTCGTGCACCTCGGCGACGTCGACGTCCTGTGCCGCGACGCCAGCGGCGCGGTACGCCGACGCGGCGGCGCGCTGCATCGCCGGCCAGTGCGCGTAGTCCTCGTGCAGCGACGTGAGCTGGAAGCCGTCGAGCGCCTGCCCCGAGCCGCGAATCCACACGGGTCGGTCCGTCAACGCGCGTGCGCGATCCTCGCTCGCGAGGATCACGGCCGCCGCGCCGTCGGTGATGGGCGAGCACATGAACAGCCGCAACGGCGTCGAGATCATGCGCGAGCAGAGCACCTGGTCGAGGGTCGCGCCCTTGTTGAAGTGGGCGTTCGGGTTCTTGGAGGCGTGCGTGTGGTTCTTGACGCCGACCATCGCGAGCTGCTCTTCGGTGGTGCCATAGGCGGTCATGTGGCGCTGCGCGGCCAGCGCGAAGCACGGCGGCGCCGTCAGCCCGAACGCGGCTTCCCACTCCCGGTCCACGCCGGTGCCCATGTTCAGGATCGCCTCGTCGCCACTCGGCTGGTTCAGCTTCTCGACGCCGACCACCATCACGAGGTCGGCAAGACCCGCCGCGATGAATGCATAGGCATAGCGGATACCAACCGTCCCCGACGCGCACATGTGCTCGGTGCGGGCGCTGAGCGTGCTGGGTCGGATGCCGAGAGCCTCGGCCGCCATCGACGAGATGTGGCTTTGAAACGCCGTCCGCTCGGGCATGACGGAGCCGACGACAAGCCCTTCGACGTCCTTGGGCTTCACGCCCGGAACGGAATCGAAGCACGCCTTGCCCGCTTCCCAGATCAGGTCGCGATACGACGCCTTGCGTACGCCGAACTTCGACACGCCCGCACCAACCAGCGCAACGTTTCTCATGGCAGTTCTCCACGCAGTCGCCGCGCGAGCGTCGGGTGGCCACGCGCCTGGGCGATGTCGAGCGCTGTCTCGCCGTCATCGTTCCGCGCCGTCGCATCGGCTCCATGGGCCAGCAGCAGCTCGGCGAGCGCGAGGTTCCCCCGGAACGCACTTTCGTGCAGCGCTCGGTGTCCGCGGGCCGCCGCGGCGTTGACGTCGGCGCCAGCGCCCAACAGCCGGCTCACGATACGGACGTCGGCGCAACCGGCGACCGCAGCGTGCAGCGCGGTGTTGCCCTCGCCGTTCGTCGAGCGGGCGTTGACGTCGGCCCGCGCGGCGATGAGCGCATCGACCGCGTCACCGTGCCCGAAGTGCGCGGCGAGGTGCAGCGGCGGCCACCCGTCTGGGCTGCGCGCCGCGACGGCAGCGTGATCGTTCGCGACGAGCCGCTTCACGAGCGCGGCATCGCCGAGCGCAGCCGCCTCGCAGAGCGTCGGCGGGGCGCCGGCTTCCAGCAATCGCGCGAGCGCGCTCGCGTCGCGCCGGTACACGGCGTCGAGGATCGGTGTGGGTCCCGTCAGCGTCACGGCTTCTTCCGCATCAGCACGGTCTCCTGGTATGTGCATACCGCGTCGCCGCGCTGGTTTCGCACCATCACATCGAACACGATGACACCGCGATCGGGCTTGGAGGACGGTCGCATCGCCTTCACCGTCATCTCGGTGCGCACGGTGTCGCCAAACTTCACCGGGGCGGTGAACCGGAGCCCGTCGACGCCGAGAAGCGCGAGCGTCGTGCCCTCGAACCAGCCACCGAGATTCTGCTGGCCGTTGGACACGGCCAGCGTCAGGATGCCATGCGCCACGCGCTCGCCAAACGGCGTCGTCTTCGCGTACTCGGCGTCGACGTGCAGTGGGTTGAAGTCCCCGCTGAGCCCGGCATAGCGCGACACCTCGCCGGCATCGATCGTGCGGCGGCCGGTGACCAGCACCTCGCCCACGCTGAACTCCTCGAAGTACCGGCCGATCATTTGAATGCCGTCCCCCGGTCCCAGTCGAGCTCTCTTCCGATCACCAATCGCAGAATCTCCGACGTGCCGCCGCCGGGCAGCAGAAAGCGCGCGTCGCGGAAGTACCGCTGCACCGGATACTCCATCGCGAGCCCGTACGACGCGAAGATGCGCGCCGCCTCGTCGGTGACGCGGACAGCCGTCTCCGACGCGAGCAGCTTGGTGATCGCCGCCTCGCGGCCCACCGGGCGGCGTGCGTCGAGTCGCCCGGCCGCCTGGTACGTCATCAGCGCGGCGGCGTGGATGCCAGCGAGCATGTCGGCGAGCTTGAAGCCGATGGCCTGATGCTCGGCAATCGGCTTGCCGAACGCCACGCGCTCGCGTGAGTACGCCAGCGCCGCCTCGTACGCCGCGCGCGCGAGGCCGACGGAGAGCGCCGCCGTCATGATCCGGATCTCGGCGAGGATACCGCCGATCTTCTCGACACCGCCCGTCTCGCCGCCGAGCAGGTGGGCGGCGGGCACCTCGACGTCCTCGAGCAGGATCTCGCCGGTCGCCGAAGCACGCACGGCCATCTTGTCGATCGGTTTGCCGAGCGTGATCCCGCGCATGGTGCGGCGATCGAGGAGAAAGAGCGCGATGTTCCGCATCCCGCGCTCCGCCGAGGTCTTCGCGGCCACGGTGAGGACATCCGCGACCGGCGCGTTCGTCACCCATGTCTTGGTGCCGCGCAGCACCCAGTGGTCGCCGCGACGCTCGGCGCGCGTGGCGAGATTCGCGACGTCGGAGCCGGCGTTCGGCTCGGTCATCGCGAACGTCGCGACGAGCTCGCCTCGCAGCGCGGGGACGAGATAGCGCTCGCGCAGCGTGTCGTCGCCGTATGTGTGGATGAAGTGCGTGCCCATGAGCGACTGCATGCACGCCGCCGCCGCCACCGACAGCGAGCCGCGCGCCAGCTCCTCGGCAAACAGACAGTACGTCGTCATGTCCGCGTCCGCGCCGCCGTACTTCTCCGGATACCGCAGGCCGAGCCAGCCGAGCTCGCCCAGCCGACGGAACAGACCGGCGGGGAACTCTCCTCGCTCGTCCAGCGTCTGCGCGGCGGGCGCGACCTCCGACTCGACGAACCGGGCCACGCTCTTGCGGAACTCTTCCTGCTCGGGCGTGAAGCCGATCACCGTCGACTCCGGAGCGCGGTCGTCGCCGCCTCGTCGACGGAGAGCGCCGTGCCGCTGGCGACGATCACGACGCCATACTGCTCGCGTGCCGCCTCGATGGAGACGAAATCGTCCAACACGTCGTCGAGCACCGCCTGGGGATCGCGCTCGAACGGGTCACCATAGCCGCCGGCGCCGGATTGCTGAAACGAGATCACGTCGCCATACGCGAACTCGCGCGACGCCTTGCCGTGCACCGTCTGCTCGCCCGAGCCGGGGTTGATCACCGTGCGCGCGAGCGCGCCGGGCTTGCCACCGAAGAGTCCGTAGGGCGCGAATCGCTGCCGCTCGGACAGATTCGTGAGCTTGCCCTCGTCGGCGAGAAAGCGCAGGTCGCGACGGATGCCGGCGCCGCCGCGATATTTCCCGGGCCCCGCGGAGTCGCGGATGAACTCGAAGCGCTCGACCACCAGCGGCTGGTTCGCCTCCTGCGCCTCGACGGGAATGTTGGAGGCGTTGAACGCGTACGACATTGCCTCGCAGCCGTCGCGCGTCGCGCGGGCGCCCGTGCCGGACAGCACGAGCTCGTACGCGACGAAGCGTCGCCGGCGCGCGCGGTCCCAGCCGCCGAACGTCGGGTTGGCGAAGTGCGACGCGGCGGCGGCCACGCGATCGCGCAACGCGGGCGCGAGCGCGCCGATGACCGCCTCGAACGTGCGGTAACAGATGATCGCGCGCGGGCCACCGCCGGCCGGCGGGCGCGGATTGAGAAACGAGCCTTCCGGCGCGTTCACCGTGATCGGACGCAGCGCGCCCTCGTTCATCGGCCCGTACGGATCGGTCAAGCACTTCACCGCGGCGTAGGAATACGAGCGCGTGTAGTTGATGTAGGAGTTCATGCCCGATGCGGTCTGTGGGCTCGAGCCGGCGTAGTCGATCGTCATCTCGTCGCCGGCGACGGTGACCGTGACCGCGACACGGAGCGGGTCCGTCCCGGGCCCCCAGTCGTCGAGGAAATCCTCGAACCGGTAGACGCCGTCGGGGACGGCGCGAATCGCCGCGCGCATGTTGGCCTCCGTGCGCGCGACGATCTCGTCCATCGCGGCGACCAGCGTCTGGCGCCCATACCGCTCGGCCAGCTCGGTGAGCCGCAGCTCCCCGACGCGCAGCGCGCTGCGCTGCGCACGGAGATCGCCCAGCACCTTGTCCGGGGTCCGCGTGTTCGCGCCGATGATACCGACGATGCCTTCGTGCTCGCGGTACTGCTCCCAGACCTTCGTCGGCGGGATCCGCAGGCCTTCCTGGAAGTAATCGGCGATCCCTTCCACGCCCTGGCTGCCGGGGCGCGAGCCCCCGACGTCGGTGTGATGCAGGATGTTCACTGCGAACCCCACGAGCTCGCCGTGATGGAACGCCGGCTGCGTGATGAAGAAGTCGGGCAGATGTCCGGAGCCGAGCAGCGGATCGTTCAGCAAGATCGCGTCGCCGGGCCGGAGCGTCTCGGGCGGATGCGCGGCGAGCGCGTTGCGCACCGCGAACGACATCGCGCCCATGTGGCCGGGCGAGTAGGGCCCCTGCGCGACCATGCGGCCGCGCGCGTCGAACACCGCGACCGAGAAGTCCTGGCCCTCCCGCGCCTGCTCGGAGTACGCGGTCTTGTGCACCGTCGTGCCGATCTCCACCGCGATCGACTGCAGCGCGCCCCAAATCACACCGAGCGTAATGGGGTTTATTGGAGCGGGGGCCGCGGGGTCGGCTCGGTTTATTGGAGCGGGGGCCGCGGGGTCGGCTCGGTCCGCAGGTGGGCTGTTCAAGATGCTGTCCGGCTCCGTCATGCCCGTTCAACCGTCACGATCAGATTCGCGTATTCGTCGACGCTCGCCGACGTGCCGGGCGGCAGCACCGAGGTCGATTCGCGCTCCTCGATGATGGCCGGCCCGTCGAGTCGGGACCCCGGCGCGAGCGAATAACGATCGTACACCGCAGATTCCGTCCATCCGCGAGTCTCGGGAAACCAGGCGCGCCGGCGGTCCTTGAGGCCGCCGTCGCGCGATGCGGCGGGCGCCTTCGCCAGCGCGACGCGCGGCGCCCCGCCCACGGCAGCGAGCTTCCACGTCACGGTCTCGACGGGTTCTGCGGGGCTCGCGTAGCCGTACCGGGCGGCGTAGATCTCGTCGAACGCCGCGCGGATGCGGGCGAGCGCGGCGGAATCGAGGGGACCGGGCGGGACCGAAACGGTCAGCTCGTAGCCCTGGCCGACGTAGCGCGCATCCACCGAGCGCACGAGCGCGACGGTGCCCGCGACCGCGGCGTCGCGGACGACGGCGGTTGCCTGCGTGGCCATCTCCTCGTACATCGCGGTGAGCGCGGCCGGGTCGAGCGCATCGAGCCGCCGCACCCACGTGCGCGCCACGTCGAACTTCACCTCAGCGGCCAGCAGTCCGATCGCCGCGGTCACTCCCGCGGCTGCGGGTAGGATGACGCGCGGGATCCCGAGCGCCTGCGCAAGCCGGCAGCCGTGCACGGGGCCGCAGCCGCCGAAGGCGACGAGCGTCAGCTCGCGCGGATCGCGCCCGCGCTCGATCGACACGATGCGCGTGGCGAGCTCCATGTTCGTGTTGACGATGGCGTGGACGCCCCACGCGGCTTGCTCGAGCGAGAGCCCGAGCGGCTGCGCGACACGCGTGCGGATCGCGCGTCGAGCCGCCTCGACGTCCAGCGCGAGCGTACCGCCGGCGAAGTACGCGGGGTTCAGATAGCCGAGCGCGAGGTTCGCGTCCGTGACGGTGGGCTCGACACCGCCCCGGCCATAGCACGCCGGTCCCGGAGTCGATGACGCGCTCTCGGGTCCGACGGCGACGACGCCGAGCTGCGCGCGCGCGATGGACCCGCCGCCCGCGCCGATCTCGACCAGATCGATGGCCTGGATGTTCATCGGCAGTCCGCTGCCCGCCGCGCCGTGCACGCGGTGCAGCTCGAAGGCGGTCGTCGTGCCGGGCCGGCCGCCTTCGACGAGTGCGAGCTTCGCCGTCGTGCCGCCCATGTCGAATGCGATGAGGTCGCGATGGCCGGTGAGCTCGCCATACGCGGCCGCCATCAGCGCGCCGGCGGCGGGACCGGACTCGATCATCCGCACGGGATAGCGCTCCATCGCCGTCGCGGTCGCCACGCCGCCGGAGGACTGCATGACGAACAACCGCCCGCGATAACCACGCCCGGCGAGCGCAGTCCCGAGCCCGCGCAGGTAATCGCGCACGGCCGTCATCACGTACGCGTTCACAACCGTGGTGGACGTGCGCTCGTACTCGCGGAACGTCGGCGAGACCTCGTGCGAGAGGGTCACCGTCACGTCCGGCGCCTCCTCGGCCACGAGCTCGGCCACGCGCTGCTCGTGCACGGGATTGAGATAGGCGTGCAGCAGGCAGACGGCGAGCGTGCTGACGCCGCGCTCGACGAGCGCGCGGATCGCGCGGCGCGCGTCGGCCTCGTCCAGCGGCGTGCGTACGGAGCCGTCGGCGAGGACGCGCTCGGTGACCTCGGCGATGAGTCGGCGCGGGACGAGCGGCCGCGGCTTCTCGATCTGGAGGTCGTAGACCTGGTATCGCTTCTCGCGGCCGATCAGGAGTACGTCACGAAAGCCGCGCGTGGTCAGAAGGCCGACGCCCTGCGCCTTGCGCTCGATGACGATGTTGCTCCCGAGCGTCGTGCCGTGGACGGCCTGGGCGACGTCGCTCCACGCCACGGTCGCGGTCGTCAACAGCGCGTCGAGTCCGGCCAGGCAGGCCTCGGACGGATCGGGATAGGTGGTGAGGCGCTTGGCGGTGATCAGCTCGCCCGCGGGCGACTGCAGCACGAAGTCCGTGAACGTGCCGCCCACGTCGAAGCCGACGCGATACGCCACGTGCTCAGCTCCGCCGCTCCGCGCGCGCGAGCACGACGCGATACGGGTAGCGCCGGCTCGTCTGGTACGTGACGGCATGCTCCACCGGCTCGCCGTTCGTCCCGTAATACGTGCGCTCGAACAGCAGGAGCGGCGAGCGAGGCCGCACCTGCAACAGCTCCGCGACGTGCCGCGGCGCGAGCACCGCGTCGGCGACCTGCTCGAGCGTCTTGATCCGGATCGGCGACTGCCGCTCGATCGCGGCGATCAGCGATGTCTTCGAGAGATCCTCGTCCGACAGCGCGAGCGCGATCGGTGTCGGTACCCAAACCGTCACGTGCTGAAAGGGACCGCTGTCGGCGTGGCGCACACCGACGATCCGTGTCGCCCGCGATCCCGGTGGCAGCCGCAGCGCCTGCGCGATGTTCGCGGGGACGGACACCGTTTCCTGCGACACGAGCTTCAGCCACGTCTCGTCGCCGAGCGCCATCATGTCGTCGATCGAGCCGATCACACGCAAGCGCGGGTCGCTGCCATTGGCGGCCGTGCTGAACGTGCCGCGTCCGGCGTGGCGGTAGAGGCGTCCTTCCTGCACGAGCACGTCGAGAGCCTGCCGCACCGTTGGGCGGCTTACCTTGAAGCGGGCGCACAGGCTGTGCTCCGACGGAATGCGCTCACCGTCGCCCCGCAGATCGCGGCGGATGGCGTCGGCGATTTGCATGTAACGCGGACTGCCCGGACGGAAATTCACGCGGCCTCCAGACAACGCGAAATTGTCTAGACAGATAGCACCGGGCCCGGGATGGGTCAAGCGCGCGGGTGGAAGCGATCGTACATTCGGCGGATCGCCGCCGAGGGCAGGTGCGTGTAGATCTGCGTGGTCGCGATGTCGGCGTGTCCGAGCATCGTCTGCACCGCGCGGAGATCGGCGCCGCCTTCCAGCAGATGACTCGCGAAACAGTGCCGCAGCGTGTGCGGCGATACGCGCTGGCGCAGGCCCGCCCGGCGCGCCGCGCGGCCGACGATGTGCCACAGCGATTGACGCGTGAGCGGACGGCCGCGCGGCCCGACGAAGAGGAGCGGGGACGCCGGCGCCCGGCGCGCGCCGGCCAGCCGGGGCCTCGCCTCGGCGAGATAGCGCTCGATCCACGCGAGCGCCTCAGCGCCGAGTGGCACCAGCCGCTCCTTGCGTCCCTTGCCGGTGCACTGCACGTAGCCCGCGCTGCGGTTGACGTCGGACGCGCGCAGTGTCAGCGCCTCGCTGGCGCGAAGGCCGCACGCATACAGCAGCTCGAGCAGGGCACGGTCGCGCACGCCGAGCAGCGTGCGCACGTCCGGCGCCTCCACCAGGGCGACCACCGCCTCACGCGAGAGCGTCCGTGGTAGCGGACGCGCGCGGCGCGGCTGCTCCAGATGCTCGGTCGGATTGTCGGTGACGACGCCCTCGCGCGCGAGATGCGCGTACAGCCCACGCAGCGCCGCCAGCCGCCGGGCGATCGTCGCCGCCTTGCGCCCCGCCCGTCGCTGCGCGTCCATCCACGCGAGCACGTCCTCGGCTCGCGCACCGACGAGCGCCCGCCGCCGCCGGCCGAGCACGCGCAAGAAGTCGCGGATGTCGCGCCGATACGCATCGACGGTGTGTCGCGAGGCGTTGCGCTCGGCGATCAGTGCGGCCAGGAAGTCGTCGACGGCACGCTCGGCGTGCACATCGCGATGCTACCAGCACACGTGTGCTGCGCCGAAGCTCCGCGCGAATGTCGGCATCACCGCGCCAGCGCTCGGTCCGAACTCGCGCCGCGCTCGGTCCGAACTAACGTCCCGCAGCCGGGTGGCGCCGGCGCCAGGCCCCCGCTGCGGGACGTTGGTCGGGCGGTGCGCTAGCCGCGGTCCTGATTGCTGTTGCGATCGATCTGCTGCTCCCGGTCGATCTGCTGCTTCTCGGCCGGGCGGCCGCGATCCTGCTGATCATCGCTCATCGGCGGGCTGGCCGACGGCGACTGGCAATCGAGGCTCGCGCTGCTGTCATTGGTGCTGCCGCTGTCCGTCCCCTTTGCCGTGTCGCTGGAGGCGCTGCTGCTCGCGCTCGCGCCCGGCGTCGACGACGCAGCGCAGTCGATGCTCGCGGAGCCGCGATCCGTATCGTTCGATTCGGTGCTCGCGCCGCGGTCCGTGTCGTTCCCGCGCGTGTCCGGCGTGCGAACCGAGTTGTCGCTCGATGCCGAGCCGGTGCCGCCGGTGGTCTGATCGCCCGACATGTGATGACCCGCCGCCGCGGGGCCGACACCGATCAGAAGCGCCGCGAGTGACGCGGCCGCGATCGAAATGTCTCGCTGTCTCATACCATCCCCCTGTTGGTGTGTCGTGTCCGACAGTCAGAGGGCTGCAGGCACAGTGCCACTTGGTGCGATGGCGTCGCGCGGGTGGACGTTCTACAACGAGCGCGGAAGACCCAGCTCGCGCGCGACGACGGTGCGCTGGATCTGGTTGGTGCCCTCGTAGATCTGCGTGATCTTCGCGTCGCGCATGAAGCGCTCCACCGGATACTCGCGCGTGTAGCCGTAGCCGCCGAAAATCTGCACGGCGTCGGTCGCGACGCGCATCGCCGCGTCGCCGGCAAAGCACTTGGCCATCGACGATTCCATCGTCGCGCCCACACCGCGATCGACGAGCGCGGCCGCGTGGTGCACCATCAGCCGCGAGCCGTGCACCGCCATCGCCATGTCCGCGAGCATGAACTGGATGCCCTGGAACGCGGCGATCGGCTGACCGAACTGCCGCCGCTCCTTCGCGTAGCCCACGGCGGCATCCAGCGCGGCCTGCGCGATGCCGACCGCCTGCGCACCGACCGCGGGGCGCGAGCGGTCGAGCGCGCCCAACGCGACGCGAAAGCCCTCGCCCTCGTTGCCGAGGCGGTTCTCGACGGGGACCTCACAGTCCGCGAGATGAATGGCCACCGTCGGTGAGCCGCGGATGCCGAGCTTGCGCTCCAACTTCCCGACGGCGAAACCCGGAAACGTCGGCTCCACCAGGAACGCCGTGACGCCCTTGTGGCCACGGCCGCGATCGACCGTGGCGAACAGCGTCAGCACGGAGGCGTGCGAACCGTTCGTGACCCACATCTTCGTCCCGTTGAGCACGTATCGATCGCCGCGACGCACGGCCGTCGTCGTCATCGCCGCCGCGTCGGACCCGGCGCCGGGTTCGGAGATCGACAGCGCGCACGTGATCTCGCCCGAGGCCAGCCGCGGCAGATAGCGCCGCTTCTGCGCCTCGGTGCCGTGCGAGACGATCGGATAGCCCGCGGCGTACTGCACGAGATAGATGACCGCGGTGGACGCGCACGCCCACGCGATTTCCTCCACCGCGAGGCAAAAGGCGAGGGCGCTGAGGCCGGCGCCGCCGTACGCCTCCGGCACGTACAGGCCCATGAGACCCTGCGCACCGAGAAGCCGCAGCTGTTCGCCGGGATACGACTCGGTCTCGTCGACCTGCGCCGCCAGCGGCGCGATACGCTCGCGCGCCAGCGCGCGCGCCAGCTCGCGCGTCTGCCGCTCGTCGTCGCTGAGCCAGAACGCGTCGCGCATGGCGCGATTATCTCCCCTCTTGACGGTGCTTCAAACGCTGGCCCATCATGGCGGCTCTTTTTCGCGTCGCACGTGTGCCCGACAAGGAGGCCGTCATGCCGCCGCTCAAAACCAAGACACGGATCGTCGCGATCGTCACCGCCGTCGTCGTGCTCCTCACGGCCGGCCTGTACGCGCTCGCGCAGCAGCCGTACCAGCTGAGCCCCATGGAGCAGTCCAAGCGCGATCGCGCGGTGTCGGTCTCCGGCGCCGGCGGCACCTACTATGTCCTTCCCGCCACACTCGACACGACGCAGTGGGGCTGGCTCGATCCCAACGAGCCGCCGAAGCTCGTGGTCAATTCCGGCGACACCGTGGCCATCGAGACGATGATGCACGCGCACAACGCGATCCAGCCGGGCTCGACGATGGACGACCTCGTCAAGCTGCGCCTTGCCAACCCCGGCGGCGGCCCGCATTCGGTGACCGGACCGATCTACGTCAATGGCGCCGAGCCCGGTGACGTGCTGGAGATCCGCATCAAGAAGATCGTGCCCAAGGCGTTTGGGACCAACTTCCATCTGCCCGGCAGTCAGTTCCCGACCGTTGGCCAGCTCGCACCGGAATTTCCTCAGGGGTTCGTCCGCTATTACTACCTCGACTGGGAAAAGAAGCAGACCGAGTTCAAGCCCGGCATCGTGATCGACCTGCAGCCCTTCCCCGGGACCATCGCAGTCGGGCCGGATCCCAAGGAACCGAAGGAGAAGGCGGGGCCGCCGATCAAGGACGCCAAGGGCCGGACGAGCACGCTGCGGCCGTGGAAGAACGGCTCGAACATGGACATCAACGAGCTGCAGGAGGGCTCGATCCTCTACCTGCCGGTCTTTCTCAAGGGGGGCTTGATCTGGACCGGCGACTCGCACTGCCGCCAGGGCAACGGCGAGGTGAATCTCACGGCCCTCGAGTGCGCCTACCGCGAGTTCGTGATCCAGCCCATCGTCCGCAAGGACATGAAGCTCGAGTGGCCGCGCATCGAGACCGCGACGCACTGGATCGTGACGGGATTCGACGAGGACCTCAACGAAGCCATGAAGATCGCCACGCGCGAGGCGGTGAACTTCCTCGCCGATCAGAAGGTCGTGCCGCTCAGCCGCGACGAGGCATACGCGCTGACATCGATGGTCGGCGACTGTCGCGTCTCGCAGGTCGTCGACATCCGCAAGGGTGTGCACTGCATGATTCCCAAGCAGATCTTCGCGAAGCGATAGATGCTGGCGGCGATCCTCGCGGCGACGACGCTGGTCATCGCCGCGACGTCCACCGATTTGCGCGACCTGGTCGCCGTCGTCGGCGGCGACCGGGTGCACGTGGAGAGCCTGACCGATCCCCGGCAAGATCCGCACGCGCGCGAGATCGTTCCGCGTCAGGTCGCCATGCTGCGCTCCGCCGCGCTGCTGGTTCACATCGGCCTCGACCACGAGCCATGGCTGCCGCGCGCGCTGGCCGCGGCCGGCGTCGCGCCGCGTGACGTCGACGTGTCGCGCGCCGTCGTCGTGCTCGACCCTGATGTGCCGCGACTGTCGGCCGACACGCGCCCCCACGTGCACGCCTTCGGCAATCCGCACTACTGGCTCGATCCCGAGAACGCGCGGCCGATCACGGCCGCCATCGCGGCGGCGCTCGGGGCCGCCGTGCCGGATGCTCGCGCGAGCTTCGACGCCAATCGCGCCCGCTTCCTCGCCCGCCTCGATGCCGGGCTCGTGCGCTGGAGCGCGCGCCTCGCGCCGTTCGCCGGCGCGCGGCTCGTCGTCGTCCACGACGCATGGCCGTACTTTGCCCGGCGTTTCGGGCTCAGGATCGCCGGGACAATCGAAGAAACGCCGGGGGTGCCGCCCTCTGCCGCCCATCTCGGGCGGCTGGTGGAACGCATGCGCGCGAGCGCGGTGCGCACGATCATCGCCGAGCCCGGCGCGTCGTCCGCGCTCGTCACACGGGTGGCCGAGGCGACGGACGCCCGTGTGGCGATCCTCGTGCCGTCGGTCGGCGCAGATCCCGCTGCCACCGACTACATTGCGCTGTTCGACGTGGACGTGGAGCGCCTGGCCCGCGCGCTCGACCCCGCGCGCCGCGCCGCCGCAGCGCCGCACTAGCATGACGCTCGAGCTGCTCGGCTGGCCGCTCGCGGCCGCGCTGATCTTGGCGGGCATTCACGCCTGGCTCGGGCTGCACGTGCTCGCGCGCGGCGTGATCTTCGTCGATCTCGCGCTGGCCCAGGTGGCCGCGCTCGGTGCGACGGTCGCGCTCCTGGCGGGGCATGCACCGCACACCACCGGTGCGTACGCGTACGCAGTTGCCTTTACGGCCGCCGGCGCCGCGCTGCTGGCGGCGCTCCGCGACCGGCCGGGCCTGGCGCGCGCGGCCGTGCCCGTCGAGGCGCTGATCGGCATCGTGTACGCCCTCGCCGCCGCGCTCACACTGCTCGTGCTCGAGCGCGTCCCGATGGGCGCGGAGCAGATCAAGGCGCTGCTGATCGGCAGCCTCCTCGCGGTGGGCGCCGAGGATGTGCAGCGACTGGCCGTCCTCTACGGCGCCATCGGGGCGGCGTGCTGGCTGGCGCGCGGACGCCTGCGCGCGCTGTCGTTCGGCGGGCCGGTCGACCACCCGCGTCTGTGGGACTTCGCCTTCTATCTCGTCTTCGGGCTCGTCGTCACGAGCTCGGTGCGCGTGGCCGGCGTGCTGCTCGTGTTCGCGTACCTCATCGTGCCGGCCGTCGCGGCGGCGGTGCTCGCGCAGTCTGTCGGACGCAGGCTCGCGATCGGCTGGGTGGTAGGCGGTCTGGGCAGCGTCGTCGGCCTGGCCGTCTCGTTCGGCTGGGACCTGCCGACCGGCGCCAGCGTTGTCGCCACGCTCGGTGCGCTGCTCGTCTTGGTCGGCGCGGGACTCGGCGCCCGAGGCGCGGTCCGAGCTGGCCGCCGCGCCGCGTGG
>JBKOUQ010000117.1:0-14693 GCA_046723475.1 Candidatus Methylomirabilota bacterium | reverse complement strand
CCTCACCCGGGGGATATGCGCTCCTCGGCGGCAAGGGCCACTGGGGGCAGACGAGCGCGGGTCTACTGGCCGGCGTTGAGATTCGGGAGACCGAATTGGATCCCGATGTCCGCAGCGCCAACATACGCGGTCTGACGGCCGCGCCGGTCGTGCAGGCCGACTTCGACACCTGGCTGCCGTCACGCACCAACCTCAATTACTTCGGCAGTTTCAGTGGTACCGACAGCTTCATTTATCAGAAGGCAACCATCAAACAACAGCTGACCAACCTCGACTACTCTCGACCGAACACGACGAACGCTGGGTTGGAATTCATCTGGGGCAGGAATGCGGATTTCGAGATGTACCGAGCCGGTGTCGTACTCGAGCTCTTTCGGATTCCGAGCACGCTGTCGCTGCAGCTACACGGAGGCTACGCGCACACGACGACATTCGGCAGCGGTTTCTATGGAGGCGTGAGCTTCTACAAGGGGTTCTAATCCCCGCGAGCACGTCTGCGGTGCCGGCTACGACAACATTCACGAGTAACAACCGACGGAAAGCTCGCGGGACGACCCGGCTGCTCAGCGAACGACCTACACCATGATTGCGCGGCTGTGGCGGGCGAGCGGGCCCACTTGGGCTCGTACCGTAGTCGCCGCGCGGCAGATCTCGGGCGAGCGGCGCGAGCATCGCTGGCAAGCTCGGCTCGAACGGCAGACTCACGGCGCACGATGTATGCAACAACGTCGCACCAACGTCGCCCGGCGCGGGCATGCTCGCGGCGTTCGGTGTACGATCGGCCGGCGATGGTACCGCGACGATGAGGCTCAAAGGTCAGGTCGCGCTCGTGACCGGCGGCCAGCAAGGCATCGGTCGCGCGATTGCGCTTGCGTTCGCGCGCGAAGGCGCGGACGTCGTCGTCAACTACCTCGACGACCTCACGGCCGGCGAGCGTGTGGCAAGCGACGCGCGCAAGACCGGCGTCCGTGCGATCGTCGCGCAGGGCGACGTCAGCCGCGTGGATCAGGCGCACGCGCTGGTCGCGCGTGCCGTGCAGGAGCTCGGCGGCGTGGACATTCTGGTCAACAACGCCGGCGTGTATCCGCGCTCACCGTTCCTGGAGCTGTCCGAGCGCGAGTGGGACTGGGTGCTCGACGTCAACCTCAAGGGCTCCTGCTTCTGCGCCCAGGCAGCCGCGCGCGCGATGATCGCCGGCGGGCGGCGGGGCTCGATCATCAACCTGTCGTCGTCGTCTGTGCGCGGCCAGCCGCGCGGCGTGCACTACACCGCGAGCAAGGGTGGCGTGATCGCGATGACCCGTACGATGGCCCTCGAGCTGGCGCCACACGGGATTCGCGTAAACGCGATCGCGCCGGGCACGACGGACACCGCGCAGCCGCGCGGCGGCATGTCCGAGGACGAGCTCGTGGCGTTCGCGCGGCAGATTCCGCTCGGGCGCATCGCGCAGCCCGAAGACATCGCGAGCGTGGCCGTATTTCTCGCCAGCCAGGAGTCGCGCCATATGACGGGCCAGACGCTGCATGTCAACGGCGGCCTGCTGATGCGCTGAGTTGTCGCGCGGATCGCTGATCGTGGCCGTGATCCTGGTCGGTTCGCTGCTCGCCTACAGCGCGGTGGCGGTGACACGTCACTGGTGGCCGTCGGCGGTCATGGCGCCGCTGCTCGCGGTCCTGCTGTGGCGCCGCCACCGCCGCGCGCGATTCAGCGCCTACGTCTTCTTCTCCGTGCTCGCCGCGCGCGGCACCCTCACCGGTTTCTGGGCCCTGCCCGCGTACGCGGCGGTGGCGATCGGCTTGCTGCAGACGCCGGCGGCCCGCGTGGCGTGGCCGAGGCTCCAGCTCGGACGCCCACGCGCCGATCCCCCCGCCGCCGGATGATAGAATGCGACGCGCATGAAGTTCCTCTGTCTCGACTGCGACCAGCCGATGAAGCTGCACTCCACGGAAGGCCCCAACGAGGGATCCCTCAGCGTGACGTTCCGCTGCCCCGAATGCGGATTCCGGGTCGCGATGCTCACGAATCCGCTCGAGACGCAGATGGTGAGGAGTCTCGGCGTCAAGGTCGGCGGACGCGCCGTCCCTAGCGAGCCGTTCGAGACGCTGCGCGCGACGATGGCGGGGCCGCGCGCGGACGTGTTCGAGGGCGTCGGCGAGACGGGGGGCTCGTGCCCGTTCGCGGCTGCGCTCGGTGCGGATGAGACCGCGGAGCCGGCTGCGGCGCCGGAATCCGCCACCGTCGCGTGGGAGCCTGCCGCGGCGGCACGACTCGAGCGCATCCCGAGCTTCATCCGGCCGATGGCGAAGCGTTCGATCGAGCGCTTCGCCGCCGAGCGCGGATACACCTCCATCACCGAGAACGTGATGGACGAGGCGCGCAGCGTCTTCGGCATGTGAGCGCGTCAGCCCGTGACCCGCGCTGACCTCGTGGTGCGCATGGCACACGCGGCCGGCTGGCCCCGCGCGCGCACCCATCGCGCGTTGCGCGCGATGCTCGCGGCGATCCGGGCCGCGCTGCGGCGGGGCGAGCCGGTCACGCTCGTGGGATTCGGGACATTCTCGGTCGCGCGCCGCCGGCCGCGCGCCCTTCGCAATCCCCGTACCGGCCTGACGGTGAGCGTGGCCGGGCGAGCGCCACGCTTCAAACCGTCGGCGGAGCTCAAAGCCGCCGTCCGCGAGCGCGTTTTCGGCTAAAATACTCCGCAGTGTTTCGGGTCGCCGTCGCATCGCTTCTGTGGGTGCTCGCGCTCACCGTCCCGCTTGCGGCCACCGCCGACACGCTTCCCGCCCCTCGATTCAGTGCTGAGGCCGTGCTGCTGGTCGACCCCGAGGGCCGAGTCATCTACGCGAAGAATCCCGACAACGAGCGCGCGCCGGCAAGCCTGGTCAAGCTGATGACGCTCTATCTCGCCTGCGAGGATCTGGACGCTGGCCGCGCCGACGTCGACGAGCTGGTCACGGTGAGCCACCACGCCGCCACGGTCGCTCGCTATCGGATGGGACTGCGGTCCGGCGAACAGGTCCCGCTGCACGTGCTGCTGGAGGGCGTCGCGATCGCCTCGGCCAACGACGCGGCGACCGCCCTCGCGGAGCGGCTTGGCGGCGACGAGGCGACGTTCGTGGCGCGGATGAACGACAAGGCGCGCGAGCTCGGCCTGACGGGTACGCGCTACGCGAACCCGCACGGCCTGCCGGACGCGATCCAGCGCAGCAACGCGCGCGATCTCGCCCTGCTGACGGGCCGGCTCCTGCGCGACTATCCGATGTCGCGCCCGCTGCTCGGTGGTCAGACGTTCGTGTTCCGCGGCCGCGTCTACGCGCGGCACATCCCGCTGTTCAGCGATCCCGGCGGCGTGCAGGCGCTCAAGACGGGCTTCACGAACGAGGCGGGCTACAACCTGGCGGTGGCCGCGTGGCGCGACGGTCAGCAGTTCTTGATGATCGTGCTCGGCGCCCGGACGCGCGCGCTGTCATTCCTCGATGCGAAGAAGCTGCTGCATTACGGCTTCGTCGAGGCCGGGCTCGAGGCGCCGATCATCAAACCGACGCCCGGTCGCAGGACGGTGCGCACGCGCCGCACGACGGCGGCGCGCCCCTAGCGACTCCTCGTTCATGGTGTTCCGCGGCTACGTCTTCGACGCGTACGGCACGTTGTTCGACGTCCACTCGGTGGTGGAGGCCGGCCGCGCGCTGACGTCCGATCCAGCCGCACTGTCGATGCTCTGGCGCCAGAAACAGCTCGAGTACACGTGGCTGCGCTCGCTGATGGGGCGTTATGAGGATTTCTGGGCGGTGACCGAGGCTGCGCTGCGACACAGCATCAAGCGCCTGGGGCTCACCGCGACCGATGCCGACATCAACCGGCTCATGAGCGCGTACGAGCGTCTGGCGTGCTTTGCCGACGTGCCCGCGGCGTTGAGCGGGCTTGCGGGACGGCCGAGGGCGATCCTGTCGAATGGAGCCCCCGCGATGCTCGCGGCGGCTGTCGCTTCGAGCGGCCTCAGCGCAGCAGTCGAGCACGTGATCTCCGTCGACCGCGTGAAGATCTACAAGCCGGCCCCGGCCGTGTACGCGCTCGGGCCGGCCACGCTCGGCGTCCCCGCCGAGGATCTTCTCTTCGTGTCTTCGAACGCGTGGGACGTCGCGGGCGCGAAGGCGTTCGGCTACCGCGTGGCGTGGTGCAATCGCAGCGGCGCGCCCGAAGAAGAGCTGGGCGTACGCCCCGACTACGTCGTGGCGACTTTAACGGAGTTGCCCACGCGCGAGTGAGGGGGTTTGGGGGAAGCGGTACGGGTCCCCCAACTTAATGAGGGGGTTCGGGGGAAGCCGGAGGGGTCCCCCGATCAAGGCTTGGGGGAACCGGTACGGGTCGCCAATCAAAGAGAGCGGCCCGCAGGAACGCGAGCCGCTCGCGATTGTTGGAGTCGAAACTTTCAGCGCTTGCCGAGCTTCTTCCGCTTGACGTAGGCCCAGAGCTTCTTGGTCATGACCGAAGGACCGATGGGGCCGCTGCCGAACACGGACTCGAGCGAGTCCTTGCAGCCCTTGAAGCTGATGTGATAGCCGCCGAACGCCTTCTTGGCCTTCGCCATGTCCCCTCCTCGTTGGTGGTCGTAGCCCTGCGTCGTCCGAACGCCAGGGGTATTACTACCACATGTACGAGGGGCGAAAAACAAAAAACCCTACCCGTAGGGTCGCTTTCCCGAGCGGAAAATACCCCCTACCCCTACCTGCACGCAAACGCGGGCATCACCTCGCGCGCGAACCAGCGCAGCTGCTCCTTGAACTCCTGCGGCGGCAGCCCCTCGGCCCAATGGATCATGAAGTCCTCGAGGCCGGGATATTTCGCCTCGATCGACCTGATCCCTTCGATCACGTGCGACGGCGGGCCGCAGAACCACGCCTTCTGCGCGATGCCGTCGGCGAGGTTCGGCGTGCGTGCCGGCGCACCGGGCGTGCCCCACGTGCGACCCTGCTCGTCGGCGTATCGGACGAAGCCGAACGGCGCGAACCACTTGTAGCGCTCGTCGTGGGAAGGCTCGACCCGCCGCTTGGCTTCCTCCTTCGTCTCGGCGAGGTAGATGCCTGCACCCCAGATGACATCTTCGCCGAGCTGTTTATGCTGGCCGTACTTCGCGCAGGCGTCGCGATACGCCTTGATCACATCGTCGAGGATCTTCTCGCCATTGAGCGTCACCATGGCCTTGAAGTTCTTGCTCGCCATGTAGTCGATCGACTTGCTGCTCGCGATCGGCATCCAGATCTCGACGGGCAAGTATTTCGGGCGCGGCACGCACGTGATCTCGCTGAGCTGGTAGCCGCGGTATTCGACGGGCGGCGGCACGTCGTAGTGCTTGCCGTGATGGCTGAAGGACTTCTCGTTGAAGCACTTCAGCATCAGCTCGACCTGCTCCTCGAACAGCTCACGGTTCGCCGCCTGATCGATCACGGGCGCGGCGAACGACTCGACCTCACGCGAGTGATAGCCCCGGCCGACGCCCATGATGACGCGGCCGTCCGTGACGATGTCCGCCATCGCGTAGTCCTCGGCGATGCGGATCGGATGCCACATGGGCAGCACGTTGAACGCACATCCCAGCTTCAGCCGTCGCGTCTGCGTGGCGAGCCACAACGAGAGCTGGATGAGATTCGGCAGGCATTCGTAACCTTCGTGCTGGAAGTGGTGCTCGGCCGTCCACAGCGCGTAGTAGCCGAGCGCGTCCATTTCCTGCGCGATATCTCGGGCCGTCCAGAACACCTCCTGGAAGCGGTCGTTGCCATAGCGGCGCTCGTCGGCGGGCGTGCCCGACAGGCCGATGTTCTCGAGCTCGATCTGACCGACGTACAGGGAGTGAAATCGCTTGATCATCGAGCGGTCCATCCTCCATCGACCACGAGTGTGTGTCCGGTCACGTATGACGCGGCCTCGGTCGCGAGAAAGACCGCGCAGGCCGCGATTTCTTCGATCGTCCCGCGGCGCTCGGCCGGCGTGATCGCTTTCACCGCCGCGTCGTCGCCGCCCACGCCGCGCATCACCGGCGCGTCGCTGCCGAGAATGCGCACGGTGTTCGCGCGCAGCCCGGTCTGCACCGCCCCCGGGCCGATGGCGTTGATCGTGATGCCCTGGGCGGCATGGGTGATGGCAAGCTGCCGGGTCAGGCCCACCACGCCGTGCTTGGACGCGGTGTAGGCCGGACCGCCGCCCGAGCCGACGACACCGGCCACGGACGCAATATTGATGATGCGTCCGCGCCGGGCGGCCACCATGTCGACGAGCGCGCGTTTGCACGCGTAGAACGTGCCGCTGAGGTTGATCGCGATGACGCGCTCCCACACGGTGGGCGTCAGCTCCGTCACCGGCGCGTAGCCGTCGAGGATGCCTGCCGCATTAACGAGGATGCCCAACGGCCCGAGCTCACGCACGGCGGCGCTGATCGCCGCGTCGACGTCCGCGAATCGGCTGACGTCTGCTTGCACGAATGTTGCGCGGCCCCCGGCGCGGCTGATGGCCGCCGCCGTCTCCTTGCCGCCGTCGGACAGAAGATCGACCACCGCCACGGGCGCGCCCGCCTTGGCGAGCGCTGTCGCGATGCCGCGGCCGATCCCCGAGCCGCCGCCCGTCACGACGGCGCAGCCGCTGAGGAGACTGCTCACGCCGAACGCCTCGTTTTCATGTAGCTGCGGATGATACCACCGCCTTGACCCGCCCCCCGCGGCATGGCTACGCTCGCCGGGTTCGCTCACCTAGCGACCGTGTGAAGAGGTGGCATGGAGTCTCGGCCGTGAGCCCCCGATCCCGTCCGCGCCCGGCGACGGATCTCGACGCCGTACTCACCGCGATCGCGCGGAACGCGGCGAAACTGTGCGAGGCGCGCGACGCGCACATCTCGCTCGTCGAAGCGGGCCGCCTGCGCCTGGCCGCGCATTCCGGCGCGCGCCCCATCGGCCGCGCGGTCGGCGATACGTACGACGTGGACCGACGGACGCCGGCGGGTCACGTCACGCTCGACAAGCGCGTCGTCCACATCCGCGACTTGCAAGCGCCCGCAATGCGACGCCGCTATCCCGCGGTCGCCGACATCGCACGCGCCGCTGGCCATCGCACGGTGCTCGTCGCCCCGTTCGTCCGCGACGACACCGTGCTCGGTGTGATCCTGATTCGACGCGACCGCGTCCAGCCGTTCACCGCGACGCAGATCACGCTGCTCGGAACATTTGCCGACCAGGCCGCGATCGCCATCGAGAACGCGCGGTTGGCCGAGGCGCTGCAGGCACGCAATCACGAGCTCGCCGATGCCCTGGAGCGCGAGACCGCCACGAGCGAAGTCCTGCGCGTCATCTCGGGTTCACCGACCTCGCTCTCGCCGGTGCTCGACACGATCGCCGCGCGCGCGATGCGTCTGTGCGAGGCAATTGTCGCGAACGTGATGCGGTACGACGGCCAACTCGTTCACGTCGCGACGTTCGTGCACCGCGACCCTGAGATCGCGATCGCGATCAGCCCGGCGTTCCCGATGCCCCCTGGACACGGGAGCGCGGGCGCGCGCGCGATCTTGACGCGCCAGATCGTTGAGATCCCCGACATCCTCGACGACCGCGATTACGCGATCGCCGCTGAGGCGAGCGCCGTGGGGTTTCGCAGCGTCCTCGCGGTGCCGATGCTGCGTGATGGGGTGCCGCTGGGCTCCATCAACGTGGGCAAGCCCGAACCGGGGCCGTTCACCGCCACGCAAGTGGAGTTGCTCAAGACGTTCGCCGATCAGGCGGTCATTGCGATCGAAAACGTCCGGCTCTTCACCGAGCTTCAGGCGCGGAATCGCGATCTCACGCTGGCCCTGGAGCAGCAAACGGCGACCGCGGAGATCCTTCGAACCATCAGCCGCTCGTACACGGATGTGCGGCCGGTGTTCCAGGCAATCGTCGACAGCGCGACGCGGTTGCTGCGCGGACATTCCGCGGTTCTGAGCCGCATCGTCGACGACCGCATCGACCTCGCGGCATACACGCATACCGACGAGGCGGGCGACGCGCTTCTCGAGTCGTTCTTTCCCGTGCCGCTCTCTCCTACGGGCGCGGACGTCCGCCCCATTCGGGAGCGCGTGATCGGCCAGCGAATTCCGTACAACGTCGCCGACGTGGAAACGGACCCACGCGTCGGCGAGCGCGGCCGCGCGAGTGCACGCGCACGCGGCTACCGAAGCCAGCTCGTCGTCCCCATGCTGCACGACGGCGAACCGATCGGAACGCTCGCGGTGACGCGTCGCGAGACGGGCACGTTCAGCGATGAAGAGGTCACGCTCTTGCAGACGTTCGCCGATCAAGCGGTCATTGCCATCGAGAACGTACGCCTGTTCACCGAGCTGCAGGCGCGCAACGCCGCGCTGACGGAGGCGCTGGAGCAGCAGACCGCGACGAGCGAAATCCTGCGCGTAATCTCGCGCTCTCCAACCGATGTGCAGCCCGTGTTCGACATCATTACGCGGAATGCTGTGCGGTTGTGTGACGGGTTGTTCAGTTGCGTGTCTCGCTTCGATGGCGAGCTCATTCACATGATGTCGCTTTACAACTATCCACCCGCGGCGCTGGAAATCTCAGCGCGTCGTTTTCCGGCGCCCCTCGGCCGTCAGACGTTCGCTGGGCGAACGATTCTCCAGCGGGACGTGGTCCATGTCCCAGATATCCTGAGCGATGGCGAAGCTGGGCCGGACGAGATGCTTGCAACAGGCTTTCGCAGCGTTCTGTCGGTGCCGATGCTTCACGGCGATCGCGCGGTGGGCGCCATCACGGTCTGGCGCGCGGCCGTGGGACATTTCACCGACCGGCAGGTCGAGCTTCTCAAAACCTTTGCCGATCAGGCCGTCATTGCCATCGAGAACGTACGTCTGTTCACCGAGCTGCAGGCGCGCAACGCCGCGCTGACGGAGGCGCTCGAGCAGCAGACCGCGACGAGCGAAATCCTCCAGGTGATCAGCAGCGCGCCCACGCAGCTCGAGCCAGTCCTCAAGGCCATCGCAGAGCGTGCGGCGCGGCTATGCGATGCGCGGAACGGCACCATCCTGCTCAGCGATGGGAGCGCGCTCCGCATGGAGGCTCATTACGGCCCACTCGATGAACAGGTGGGGATGGAGCTGCCGATGGATCGCGCGACCGTGTCGGGCCGTGCGTTTTGCGACGGGCGTCCCGTTCACGTGCAGGACTTGATGAACGATCCCGACTTCGCGCTCGGCCGCGACATTGCACTCCGGTTCGGCGTGCGAACCATCCTCGCCGTCCCGCTCGTGCGCCAGAGCATCCCCATCGGCGTCATCCTCATCCGTCGCACGGAAGTCCGCCGGTTCACGGACAAACAGATCGCGCTCCTCAAAACGTTCGCCGACCAGGCCGTCATCGCGATCGAGAACGTCCGGCTCTTCACCGAGCTCCAACGCCGTAATCGCGATCTCACGGAGTCGCTGGAACAACAAACGGCCACCAGTCGGATCCTCGAGGTCATTTCGAGCTCGCCGATGGACGTGCAGCCGGTGTTCGACATGATCGCGGCTTCGGCCGTCGGACTCTGCGAGGCGGACACCGCGGGTCTATTTCGTTTCGAGGCGGGACTGGTGCATTTCGTGGCCGAACACGGTCGGACGGCCGAAGAGGTCGAGGCCGCGCGACACGCGTTTCCGCAACGCCCCGGGCATCACAGCGTAACCGCGCGCGCGATTCTGGCTCGCGCGGTTGTCCAGATTCCGGACGTCAGTCAGGATCCCGAGGTCGAGAACTCGCTCCGCATCTTCCGAACCGTGCTGTCGCTGCCGTTGCTGCGCGAGGGCCAGCCACTCGGTGCCATCACGGTCGCCCGGCGAGTGAGGCAACCGTTCACCGACGGCCAGATAGCGCTGCTCGAGACGTTCGCGGACCAGGCCGTCATCGCGATCGAAAACGTGCGCCTGTTCAAGGAGCTGGAAGAGAAGAACCGTGCGCTGACAGAGGCACTGGAGCAGCAGACCGCGACGAGCGAAATCCTCAAAGTGATCAGCCAGTCGCCGACGGACGTCCAGCCGGTGTTCGATGCGATCCTCGCGAACGCCACCCCGCTGTGCAACGCTCAGAACGCCATCCTGTTTCTCGCCGATGGTGAGGAGTTCCGGGTCGTGGGATCCCGCAACACGGCACCCGAATTCCTCGCGGCGCTCGCGAGCCTACCGCGTTTCGGTCCCAAGACGGGGCTCGGCCGCGTCGCGAAAGAGAAGCGCCCCGTCCACATTCCGGATGTGTTCGACGACGACGCGTACCGTGAAGGCGACCCGGCGCGTCTCGCCACTATCAGGGTGGCCGGGGCCCGCACGTGGCTTGGCGTGCCGCTGCTGAAGGGGACGGCGCTCATCGGTGCCCTGGTGATGTACCGGAAAGAGCCCGAGCCGTTTGCGGATGCGCAAATCTCGCTGCTGCAGACCTTCGCCGATCAGGCCGTCATCGCCATCGAGAACGTCCGGCTGTTCAAGGAGCTCGAGGAGCGGAACCGGGCGCTGGTCGACGCCCTCGAGCAGCAAACCGCCACGAGCGAGATCCTGGGCGTCATCTCGCGATCGCCGACCGATGCCCAGCCCGTGTTCGAAGCGATTGCCGCCAACGCCGCTCGCTTGTGCAGCGCAGACGACGCCCAGGTGCTTCGCGTGGAAGGTGAGCATCTCCGCCTCATCGCCGCCCGTGGCGAGCCGTCGATGCCGTCGATGCGGCGACTCACGCGGGGGCATTTGGTGGGCCGCGCGGTGATCGATCGCACGACGATTCACGTCCGGGACCTCGCCGAGGCCCTGGCGGAGTACCCCGAGACGACAGCGGCGCGGCACGGCGTGCAGTCGGCGCTCGCCGTCCCGCTCCTGCGCGACGACGTCGCGCTCGGCGTCATCAGGGTCAGCCGTAAGCAGGTCCGACCCTTCACCGACAAGCAGGCCGCCCTGCTCAAGACGTTCGCGGACCAGGCGGTCATCGCCATCGAGAACGTCCGCCTCTTCAACGAGCTGCAGGCGCGAACACGCGAGCTCACGCGCTCCGTCCGGCAGCTGACCGCGCTGGGTGAGGTCGGGCAGGCGGTCAGCTCGACGCTCGACGTCGAGACGGTGCTGACGACGATTGCCTCGCGGGCAAGTCAGCTGGCCGGGACCGAGACGTGTGCGGTCTACGAATACGACGAGGTGCGCGAAGAATTCGATCTCCGCGCGACTCACAATGTCGACGAGCGCGTACTGGCGCTGACACGGGTGCGACCGATCCGCAAGGGCGAGGGCGTCGCGGGGTCGGTGGCGGAGACGCGCGAGCCGGTACAGCTCGAGGACATCACGACCGAGGGCGGCTATCACGGTCCGCTGCGCGATGCGCTCCTCGCGGCGGGCGTCCGTGCCGTGCTCGCCGTTCCATTGCTGCGCGAGGCGCGACTGATCGGGTCGCTCATCGTGACACGCAATACGCCGGGTCGCTTCGCCGAAGAGATCATCGCCCTGTTGCAGACCTTCGCGACGCAGTCGGCGATTGCGATCCAGAACGCGCGGCTCTACCGCGAGCTCGAGGCCAAGGGGCGGGAGCTGGAGGCCGCGAGCCGCCACAAGTCGCAGTTCCTCGCGAACATGTCGCACGAGCTGCGCACGCCGATGAACGCGATCCTCGGCTACACCGAGCTCATGGCTGACGGGATCTATGGCGACGTACCAGACGCGATGCGCGACGTGCTCGGCCGCGTGGAGGTGAGCGGCCGCCACCTGCTCGGCCTCATCAACGACGTCCTCGATCTCTCCAAGATCGAAGCGGGCCAGCTGAGCTTGACGCTCGCGGACTATTCGATGAAGGAGGTCGTCGACGCGGTGGTGACCGCGGTCGACGCGCTGGCCGCGGAGAAGCACCTCCGGCTGCGCGTGGAGCTGGCGGCCGAGCTGCCCACGGGCCGCGGCGACCAGCGGCGTCTCGCCCAGGTGCTGCTGAACCTCGTCGGCAATGCGATCAAGTTCACCGAGCACGGCGAAGTCGCCGTTCGGGTCGGCGTTGCGGCCGGGCTCTTCGTGGTCGCGGTCAGCGATACCGGGCCGGGCATCGCGCTCGCCGATCAGGAACGCATCTTCGAAGAGTTCCAGCAGGCCGACACGTCGACCACCCGCCCCAAGGGCGGCACGGGTCTCGGCCTCGCCATCGCGCGACGGATCATCGCGATGCACGGTGGTCGCATATGGGTGGAGTCGACGCCCGGCGAGGGCGCGACCTTCCGGTTCACGATGCCGGTTCGTGTCCAGGAGGCCATCGTCATCCGCGAAGGAGCCAGCTGATGCCGCCGACGCAGACCGTGCTCGTCGTCGATGATCACGAGGACAACCGCCGGATCCTGCGCGACCTGCTCCGCAGCGCCGGCTACGAGGTGATCGAGGCGACCACCGGCGAGGACGGCGTGACGACGGCGAAGGCGCGAGCGCCAGACCTGATCCTCATGGACATCCAGCTGCCGGGCATCGACGGTTACGAGGCCACGCGACGGATCAAGGCCGACGACGCGCTCCGGCGCATTCCGCTCATCGTCGTGACGTCGTACGCGCTGAGCGGCGACGACGCGAAAGCGCTCGCAGCCGGTGCCGACGCCTACGTCGCCAAGCCGTTCAGCCCGCGCGCGATGCTCGCCAAGATTCGCGAGTACCTGCCACTCGCACCACCTCACTGAGGCAGACGCCGGTGCAAATTGGTCCGCGTGGCTCTTCCGCCCATCGCGGCCGCGGCGGTATACTCCGCGCGTTCGCGACCGCACGTTCCGACGGCCGCGCGTCACACTCAACGAGGAGGGCAGTCAGATGCGTCAGACCCGTCGTGAGTTCCTGAAGTCCAGCGCCGCCGGCGCCGGCGCGCTCGGCCTTGTCGGCGTCCCGCTCGTCGCGCGCGCGCAGGGCGGAAAGCTGGTCGTGTGGTGGAACAAGGGTTACTACCCCGAAGAAGACGCGGCCATGCAGAAGATCGTCGCCGACTTCCAGAACAAGGCGAAGACGGACGTCGATCTCTCCTTCACGGCGCAGGAAGATCTGCTCAAGAAGATCAACGCCGCGCTCATCGCGCGCCGGGTGCCCGACGTCGCCTTCTGTTTCTTCAACGACTGGCAGGTCGTGCCGAAATACGGCTGGGGCGGCCAGCTCGCCGACTGCTCGGACGTGGTCGGCGATCTCAAGCCCCGCTACAACGAAAAGATGCTCGCCGTCGCGCACGTGCTGAACGGCAAGACCAAGAAGCGCGCGTACTACGGCGTGCCGATCGAAGCGCAGACGATGCACATCCACTACTGGCGCGACATGCTGCGCGAGGTCGGGATGGCGGACGCCCCGGACAAGATCCCGATGAAATGGAACGACTACTGGGCGTACTGGAAAAAGGCGCAGGACGAGCTTCGCAAAAAGGACGCCGCGAAGTACGGCAAGCTCTACGGGATCGGGATGACGGAGTCCACGCGCGCGAGCGACACGCTGTACAACTTCGACATGGCGCTGCTGTCCTTCGAGGGCGAAGTGATCGACGCCGGCGGCAAGGTCGTGGCCGATCACCCGAAGAACAAGAAGGCGATCGCCGAGACGCTGAAGTGGTTCGGCGAGCTGTTCACCTCCGGTTACGTGCCGCCGGATGCGACCAACTGGACCGACGGCGACAACAACGCCGGCTTCCACAGCCGGCTCATCGTCATGACGCCGAACCCCTCGCAGTCCATCCCGGCCGCGCAGTTCTTCAACAAGGAAGACCCCGAGAAGAAGAACTACTTCGACAACATGGCGACCATCGAGTGGCCGGATGGTCCGGACGGCAAGAAGGCGCGCTATCTCTCGGCCGTGAAGACGATCATCATTCCGCAAGATTCGAAGAATCAGAAAGGCGCGAAGGACTTCATCAAGTTCGTCGTCGAGAAGGACCGCTTCTCGGAGTACATCAAGGCCGCCAACGGTCGCTGGTTCCCCGCGTTCAAGGACGTGGCCGACGATCCGTTCTGGCGCCAGGGCCACAAGGGCCCGAAGGGCCAGAAGGACCTGCACGTACCGGTGGCCACCACGATCTTCCTCGATCGCGACAACAAGGTGTTCGACCACTGGAAGCATCCGGCCTTCTCGCAGGTGTACGACGAGAACGTGTGGGGCAAGGCGATGGCGCGCATCGCCATCGACAAGTGGCCGGCTGAGAAGGCCGCCGACGAGGGCATCGAGCGCGTCAAGTCCATCTTCACGCATTTCAAGTAAGCGACCGATGAGGACGCCGGGGCGCGGGCGGTTTTTCCGCTCGCGCACCCTCACCGGCTTCGTCTTCACGGCGCCGCTGCTGTTCCTGTTCGCCGCGTTCGTGATCTATCCGATGACGCTCGGGGTCTGGTACGCGCTCGACGCCGACGCCTATCGCGCGCTGTTTTCGGATCCGATCTTCCGTCAGACGGCGCTCAACACGTTCTGGTACGTGGGCGTGGCCGTCAACGTGAAGCTCGTGCTCGCGCTGCTGCTGTCCGGGATCCTCGACTACCCGTTTCGCTGGATCCGGCTGCTCGCCGCACTCTTCTTGATCCCGTGGGCGGTGCCCGCGCTGCCGGGCATCCTGTCGTTCCGCTGGATGCTGAACTCGCAGTGGGGCATCTTCAACTACCTGCTCGGTATCTTCGGGCTGCCGTCGGTGCCGTGGCTGGCCCAGTACGGCACCGCGCTCGGCGCGGTC
>JBKOUQ010000126.1:0-11757 GCA_046723475.1 Candidatus Methylomirabilota bacterium | reverse complement strand
GCACGCGGCGGCGCCGATGCGGTGTGGGCGCCCGCCGGCCAGGCGTTGCCGGAGCGCGCCGCGTGAGCCCGCGCAGCGCGTCGTCCGAAAGCGTCGGCACCGTGCTCATGCGCAACACGGCGTGGTACGGCCTCGTGACGTTCATTGGTCTCGGCTCCGGGCTGCTGATGTCGATCGTGCTCGCTCGCGGCCTGGGTCCGAGCCTCATGGGCGATTACTCGTATCTGCTGTGGGCGCTGCGCATCCTGACCGCGATCGCCGCGCTCGGCTGGCCGCTCGCGACGGCGCGCTATACCGCCGACGCGTGCGCCCGCGAGCAGCAGGCGCGCGCGTGGGGATTCGTGCAGTTCTTCCTGCGCCGGCAGCTCGTGACGACGGCGGTCGTCGTGCTCGTGTTCGTGGCCGTCGTGCTGACGGGCGAGGTCGAGGGCCGTCTGCGCGCGCCGTTCGTCCTGCTGCTGCTGATGCTCGTGCCGGTCACGATCGAGAGCATCTACACCCACGCCGTGTACGGCGCACAGCGCTACGACCTCACGACCCAGACGAGCACCGTGAAGATGGGGCTGCACTTGCTGGGTGCCATCGTCGTGGTCATGCTCGGGTTCCAGATCTTCGGGCTGATCGTGGCGGTCACGATCGGCATGGTCGTGTCGTGCCTCATCCAGCGCGCACGGGCGCGTGAGCTGCTGGGCGGGCCGACGGTGCCGCCCACCGACACGGAGCGCCGTGAGATCCGCGGCTTCGTCGCATCGCTGGCCGTCGTCTCCGTTCTGGACGCGCTCGTGCGCGATCGATCGGAAATCTTCTTTCTGCGGATGTTTGCCGGCTCCGAGGCCATCGCGTACTACAGCCTCGCCTTCGGCCTGGCCACGCGCGTGATGGTGGTGCCGGAGATCGCCGTCGGCGCGCTGCTGCCGGCGCTGGCCGCGCTGCACGGTCGCGGCGAGCGCGGCGAGTTCGGCCGCGTGTATCGCACCGCGATGCGCTATGTGGCGCTGTCCGGTGCGCCCATTGCCGCGCTGGTGGCCGCGCTCGCGCCCGGGGTCGTCCATGCGCTCTACGGCGCCGCGTACGCGCCGGCCGCGCCGCTGCTTGGCGTGCTCGCCGTGGTCGCCGTGGTGGGCGCCCTTCGCAAGGTGGCCGCGTCCTCGCTCCAGGCCATGGGCGACCGCCGCTGGTCACTGACCGCCACCGGCGGCGCCGTCGCATTGAACATCGCGCTGGCGCTCGCGCTGATCCCGACGTACGGGACGATCGGCGCGGTTGCGGCGAACAGCGTGGCGCAGGTCGCCGCGGCGCTGTGGTCGTTCATCGGACTGGCGCGTCTCAACGGCGCGCGGGTGCCGGTCGGCGAGCTCGTTCGCATCGGCGTCTCCGCCAGCCTGCTCTTCGCGGTCACGCGGCTCATCGCGGGCGACTCTCACGACGTGTTGCATCTGATCGCGGCCGCCGGCGTCGGCGTGCTCGGGTTCGTCGGCGCCGCGCTCGCCACGCGGGCGCTCGGCGAGCGTGAATGGACGCAGCTCAGGACGTCGACGCGGCGGCTGCTGGCCGCGCGCGCGGGCAGCGTGTGAACACAGGAGACACACCATGCGGATTCTGATCACCGGCGGCGCCGGATTCATCGGCTCGCACGTCGCGGAGGCATGTCTGGCCGGCGGCCACCAGGTCGCGATCGTCGATGACCTGTCGTCCGGCTCGGAGCGCAACGTCCCGACGGGGGCGCGGTGGTATCGGCAGGACATCCGCGAACCCGAGCTCGACGCCGTCGTTGCCGAGGAGCGGCCCGAGGTCGTGATCCACCACGCCGCGCAGGTCAGCGTGCGGCGGTCGGTGGAAGCGCCCCGGCACGACGCCGACGTCAACGTGCTGGGCTCGCTCAATGTGTTCGAGACGGCGAGACGACACGGCGCGCGCCGCATCGTGTTCGCGTCCACCGGCGGCGCCATCTACGGCGAGCAGACCGGTGCGCCGGCGGACGAGACCCACCCCTGCCGGCCACGCAGCCCCTACGCCGTCGCCAAGCTCGCCGTCGAGCATTACCTGGATTACTTCTGCGCGACGTTCGGGCTCGAGGCCGTCGTGCTGCGCTACGCCAACGTGTATGGCCCACGGCAGGACCCGCACGGCGAGGCGGGCGTCGTCGCGATCTTCATGCAGCGCATCCTGGCCGGGATCGCGCCCACGATCTTCGGCGACGGCGATCAGGTGCGCGACTTCGTCTACGTCGACGATGTCGTCGCCGCCAACCTCGCGGCACTCGATGTGAGCGCGCCGACCGGCGAGGCGTCGATCTTCAATGTCGGCACCGGACGCGCCACGAGCGTCAACGACATCTGGCGCGTGATCGAGGACATTGCGCAGCCGTCTGTCACCGCGTATCACGAGCCGGCCCGCTCCGGCGACGTGCGGCGCAGCGTGCTCGATGCCTCCCGTGCCGCCGATCGCCTGGGATGGCGCCCCGCGGTCGCTGTCGAAGACGGGCTGGCGCGGACGTGGACCTGGTTCGTCGCTGAGGCCGGACACACGGCGGTGGAAGCGGCGTGAGTCGCCCGACCGAGATCGCGTCTGCGCCGCCGTCCGGGGCGCGCGACTGGGCCCTCGGCCGCGCGTACACCATCGCGCTCGCGGTTCTCGGCGCGGCGATCGTGTCGCTGTACGTGCCCGTGTTGCGCGATCTCGTCGGTGTGTGGCTGGACGTCACGTACTACAGCTACGGCTTCGTGGTGCCGCTCTTCAGCGCCTACCTCGCGTGGGACACCGTGCGCGCGCACGCGCGGCAGACCCACGCCACGGGCGCCAGGCCGCTCGACGCGTGGGGCCTCCTCGTCATCGTCGTCGGCGTTGCGGTGCTCGCCATCGGCGTGACGGCCGAGAGCCTGACATTGCGGGCGCTCTCCCTGCCCGTCGTTCTCCTCGGCGTCGCGCGTGCGCTGGGTGGTCCTGCACTCGCGCGGTCGCTGGCGTTTCCGATCGGTTTTCTCGTCTTCATCGCGCCGCTGCCGGACGGCACACTCCCCGCGCTGTCACTGCCGCTGCAGCGGCTGGCCGCGGACGTCGCCGAGCAGGCGCTGCGCGCGCTCGGGGTGAGCGTCACGCGTCACGATCTGTTCTTGCAGCTGCCGAGCGTGACGCTGCACGTGACAGAGGCGTGCAACGGCCTGCGCTTCTTGCTCGCGATGATCGTGATCGGCGTCGCGTTCGCGGCGACGACGCAGCGTGGCGCCACACGCCGCGGCGTCGTGGTGGTGAGCGCGATCGCGATCGCGCTGCTCGCGAACTTCGTGCGCGTTACCGGCACGGGGATCATGGCCGAGCTATGGGGTCCCGGTGCGGCGATCGGGCTGCCGCACATCGTGTGGGGCAAGGTCGTCTATGCGCTGGCGCTCGTGCCCTTCGCTGCGGTGGTGCTGTGGCTGAAACACCGATCATGACGGTCACGGTGATCGTGCCGACAAAAGACCGAGCGAGTCTCGTCGTCGAGACCGTGCGCGCGCTGCTCGCACAGACGGTCCCGGCCAACGAGCTCATCGTCGTCGACCAGAGCGCGAACGACGACGGACGCCGCGCCGTGAGCGCGCTGGTCGACAACACGACCACGACCACGCGCCCGACGCTCACGTATGTCCTGGATCGCGCGATCAGCGGAGCGGCCGCAGCGCGCAACGCGGGCCTGGAACGGGCTCACGGTGACATCGTCGTCTTCTGCGACGACGACGTGGTCCCCGATCCTGCAGTGCTCGAGCGGCTGCTGGCCCACTACGCGCGCATCCCCGACATCTCGGGAATCGCGCCGATCATCGTGAACTACGCGCGGCCTGGCTGGATCGGTCGCGCGCGTCAACATCTGTTCTGCCTCGGCCCGTTTCGGGACGAGCGTCAGCCGATCTACTGGAACTGGAACCGCCATCCCCAGGGCGCCCTGTTGCCCGTGCGCATGTTCACGGGCGCGCTGATGTCGTTCCGTCGAGATGCGCTGCGCGGCCTGCGTCACGACGCCCGGTATCGCGGCGCGTCGACCGGCGAGGACATCGACCTGTGCTGGGCGGTGATCGCGCACGGCGGTCGCCTGGCGATCGCGGCGGACGCGCACATCACGCACAACAAGGCGCCGCGACCCGCACGCCGGCCGGAGGAAGCGCTCCTCACGTCCTGGGCCTTCCTCTACGACAAGCACGTGCAGAAGACGCCGGCAACGCGGCTGGCCTTTGCCTGGTTCACGTTCGGCGTGATCGTGGGCGGCCTGTACGCCGCGCTTCGTGAGCGGTCGTGGGCACCGGTACAATCTGTGCGCGCGGGCTTGCATGGGCTGCGCACCGACTACGCAGGCTCGACGTTCCTCGCCCCCCGCGCCCGCGCGTCCTGATCGTCACCGCGCGATAGCATCGTCCCCGCCGGCCGGCCGGCGTCCGAAGCTCCCGCAGACCGGATGTTCCTGTCCTAATCGTGCGGCCAATCGCGAACGTGGTCGTCAGCCGGGATATACAGAACTGGGCGAAAACGTCGCCGAGTTCAAGAGAGATGAGTTATACGGACCGATGATGGAAGAGGGTCACGCACGGCCCGAGGATGCGGCGCGGGAAGCTTGTTCGGAACCGCAGCATACGGAGCTTCAATGACAGTCAAGCGGATGGACAACGTCGGCATCGTGGTAGAAGACATCGATGCCGCCATCGAGTTCTTCACCGAGCTGGGCCTCGAGCTCGAAGGGCGCACCCCGATCCAAGGAGACTGGGCAGATGGCGTCACCGGACTGCGAGACATGCGCGTTGAGATCGCCATGATGCGCACCCCGGACGGCCACAGCCGGCTCGAGATGTCCCGATTCCTCGCGCCGCCGGTGGTCGCCGATCACCGGACCGCCCCTGTGAACGCGCTTGGTTACCTACGCGTCATGTTCACCGTGGAGGACATCGACGATACGCTCGCCCGGCTCCGCAAGAGGGGCGCGGAGCTCGTTGGGAAAGTGGTCCAGTACGACGACGCGTATCGGCTGTGCTACATCCGGGGGCCCGAGGGCATTCTCATCGGACTCGCCCAAGAACTGGAGCAGCAGACTGCCTGAGACCTCATGCATCTTCGAAGGCTGGAGCCAGACGAGGTAAGCCTCCACCGTGAGCTTCGCCTGCGAGCTTTGCAGGAGGCGCCGAATTCCTTTGGCGAGACGTTCGCAGATGCTGTGGCGCGGCCGTCCTCTTACTGGGAGGACCTCACCCGTTCTGTCACTGAATCCGGACGTCATGTGATGTTCCTCGCGTGTGAAGGCAATGACGTGCTGGGTCTTACCTATGGCCTACTTGACCGGGGACGCGAGTGCGATGGGGAGAATCGGCGGTATGTGGGTAGAACCCGCATGCAGAAGGCGCCGCGTCGGACGTGCCCTGCTCCAGCAAGTCTTCAACTGGGCGCGGGAGCGCAGGTTAAGCCGACTGGGCTTGTGGGCCCCAGCTCACAGCCCTGCCGCTCTTGCTCTGTACCGCCACGCGGGCTTTCGAGAGACCGGGAAGCGTCGATCGCTGCCGACGAATCCCACCCTCGAGATCCTCGAGATGGAGGTTCCGGTATGAGGTTCCGGGCACGGCGACAAGCAACCCCCCCATGAACCCGCCGCGACATCTTCGAACAGACCGGTTGTGGTTACGGAGGTGGTCAGCCGGAGATCTCGCACCCTTTGCCGCTCTGAACGCCGATGTACGGGTGATGGAACATTTCGCTGCTGCGTTGTCCCGCGAAGAAAGCGACTCGCTCGCGTCTCGGATCGAGGCGCACTTCGAGCAGCATGGCTTTGGGCTGTGGGCGGTCGAGATCCCAGACGTCACAACGTTCGCAGGATTCATCGGCCTGTCTGTGCCCAGCTTCGAGGCGCCCTTCACTCCGTGTGTGGAGATTGGCTGGCGCCTCGCCTGTGAGTACTGGGGTCGCGGCTACGCTACCGAAGGCGCTCGGGCAGTGCTGGATTTCGCTTTCACCGAATTGGGGATCGACGAGGTCGTGTCGTTCACCGTGCCTGGCAACCTGCGTTCGCGACGTGTGATGGAAAAGATCGGCATGGTTCGCAGCTCAGCCGATGACTTCGATCACCCGGTACGTTCCGGCGGGCAGCCGCCTCGGCGTCACGTTCTGTACAGAATCGCGCGCTATTGAGCCCTCGGCCGCCGCCGCTTCAGCGCGCGAAACCCCGGCGGCAGCGGCTCGATCGGCGGAAGCACCCCGCGCGCGAGCGCGTACTTGATGAGCGCGGTGTAATTCTTGAGTCGCAGCTTGCGCATGAGATTCGCACGATGCGCCTCCGCGGTGCGCACGCTGATCGACAGGCGTCGCGCGATCCGCGCGCTGCTGTACCCCTCGGCCACGAGCTGCAAAACCTCGCGCTCGCGGCTCGTCAGCGTCGTGTACGAATCGCCGTTGAGCCGCTCCGCCTGCACCAGCCAGGACTGCACGTCCTCCGGTGACAACGGCGAGCTCAGATACCGGCGGCCCTGGGCGACCATACGCACCGCGCGCACGAGCTCGTGCGCATCAGCCTGCTTGACGACGTAGCCGGAGGCGCCATTACGAAGAGCTTCGGTGACGTACCATTCGTTGACGTAGCGCGAGAGGACGATCACGGCCGTTTTCGCGGCGCGCTCGCGCACCTGCCGGGTCACCTCGATGCCATACAACCCCGGCATGGCAACGTCGACGATCAGGACCTCCGGCTGCAATCGCTCGACGAGTGGCACGACGGACAGGCCGTCCGCCGTTTCACCGACGACTTCGAAATCGGCCTCGAGAGTCAGCAGACACTTGATCGCCTCGCGGACAACGTTCTGATCGTCCGCGAGCACGATCCGCGTCGTCGTGCGACTGCTCGATCGTTCGGCTTTGTTCACGGTCTCGATCAAGTCCACGCTCATCCTCGGGGCGCAGACCGCAGAACAAATACCGCGGGGTCATGCGCCGCGTCTATTCGTACACCTACGAGTGCAAGGCTCGTACCCGCGCGCCGCGTGTGGTCGTATCGCATTACATTGGGCAAAAGTTGTCTCATCTCGTCGAGCGGCGCACGACGTGGCGCCAACTTAGACGTGGCACACGGCTCGCACGCAAGCACGACTTTGCGAGCGGAGAGCCAATGCATCGAAACGACGGCGTTCACGCGTCTCCGGTCCACGTGCTCGTGATCGAGGATCACGACGACACGCGCGACGTGCTCGACATCCTGCTTCGCACCCAGGGTTACGATGTCACCCTGGCGAGGGACGGCGAAGACGGCCTCGATCAGTATCGCGCGCGCGCCGCCGACATCGTCCTCGTGGACGTCTTCATGCCGCGCAAGAACGGGATCGACACGATTCGTGAGCTGATGCGCGACGACCCGAACGCGGTCTGCATCGCCATGTCGGCAGACGGCGATCCGCTCCGCCGCAATGCGCTGGACATCGCACGCGAGGCGGGCGCACGGCTGACGCTGCGCAAGCCGATCGAGCCGTGGGTGCTGCTGCGCGTGCTCGAGGGCGTCGTCGCGGGCCGCCGGGCGATCACTGGCATGAGCGCCGCGAGCTAGAGACCGTCGCCCCGCACTCGACGACGCTCAGCGAATCAGGAAGCGCTTGACCTCGTAGGGGCCGAACGTCACGGTCAACGCCGTGCCGTCCATCTTGGGACCAACGGCCTGCGCGTCGAGATCCATGACGGCGGTGGCGGGCGCCGCGAGCGTCCACGAGGCCGTCACCGGAGCGGCCGTCGTGTTGTACGCGAAAACGTAACGCGCGCCGTCCGCGGCGCGCTTGCCGAGAACGCGAACCGTGCCGGGGCCGCCGCTGACGACCGCCGTGTCGGGGGCGAGCAGCACCGGCTCGAGCGCGTGGATCTCCTTGGTGATCTGGACCAGCTCGGCCCACTTGCGCTCGCGCTCGCGTGCGTCCTTGACCCACGCCAGGCCCTTCTCGCCCCATGACCAGTAGAAGAGTCCGCGCGCGCCCTCGATGATCGCCATCCAGCTCATCGTCTTGATGTCCGGACCAGACGGCCAGCCGCCGATGCCCGTGATCGGGAAGTACTGAATGACCATCCACACGGGCCGAGCGCCCTTCACGGCATCCTGGCCGATCCGCGTCCACTCGCCGACCATCGCGAGCTCGTTGCGTCCGGCGGGCTTGATGATCGGATACGGATCGAGGCCGATGACGTCGACGGCATCGCGCCAGAGCGGAGCCTGACGCTCGAGCCCGTCGCCGAGCACGGCGTACGTCACCGTTCCGGGTGCGGCGGCGGCCAGCACGCGGTGCTGGGCGAACGTGCGCGGCACCATGTCCGCGGGCCGCTCATCCGCGGTGTAGAAGCCAGCGAACCCCGGGTGCGACGACAGCGTGCGCGCCACCCACCGGTTCAACGCCTCCTCGCCCTCGCGTGCCGCCGGATACTCGATCTCCTTGTACTGCGGATCATCACGATGGTAGAAGTTCACCGTCTGCAGATAGCGGATGCCGCGCGACGCAAGCTCGTCCATGTACGTCGACAGCGCGGGCATCGGCGCGCGGCCGAGGTGATAGTTGATCAGCATGTTGACAGGAGCCTCGGCCATCTTCGTGACGCCCCACCCGCTGTCACCACGCGCGTACGACGACCGATCGTTGGAGTAACCGCCGGTGGTGTAGAGACCGAGCACGAACGCCGGCTTGCCGCCCATGTAGAGCACGTTGCGCTCGTCGAACCAGACGCGCAGGTCGTTACGCGCCTTGGCGGACACACGGACGATCCGGTGATCCGGATAGCGGGCCGTCGGCGCGCCGGCCGCGTCGAGCAGCTCCGCACGAAGCAGCCAGGCATCGCCGCGGAGCCCGGCGGCGTCCAGCTCCACCGTGCCGGATCCCGTCGCGGTGTGTTCGCGCGCCACCGTGCCGCTGCCTTCCTCGACGAGCGCCAGACGCACGCGCGCGTCCTTCGCGACACCGACGGCGACGCGGACGACCTGCGGCCGATCCTCGAAGAGCATCCCGCGGAAGTTCGGATACAGCAGATACACATCGAGCGCCGGCTTGCGGCGCGCGGTGAGCGTGATGTCGTCGAACCATGCCGTGCCGTCGGGCGCGCCGTAGGCGCCGAGCGTAACCTTGTAGGGCCCGGGCTCGGTGATCGAGATGCCGCCCTGCTTGAACTGCGTCCACTCCGTCGTGCCGCGGATCACGTCCGTGCAGTGCCACCAGTTGAATCGCGGGCGCGCGTCGAGACATAGACGAACACCGCTGCGCGGATCCTTGGCGGCGAGCTTATCGGTGCGAATCCAGCCGGCGACGGTGTAGAGGCCAGGCTCGAGCGTGACGGTCTGCTCGAGCTGCGGCACGCTCGACTGCCCGTCGGCGGCCGTCATGCGCAGCGCGGCGCGCCCGTCACGAGCGCCGCGGTCGACCGACCACGGCCCCGCCACGCTACCGTTCCACGGCGCGAGGTCGCCCCCGGCGGCCGGCTCGAGATGCGGGTTCTTCAGGACGTTCGGCCCGGCCGACTCGGCGCCAGGGAGCGCGGTGAGCCCGCCGACCGGCACCGCGCGATTATCGGCGCCGCGGACGGCCAGTGGAGAGCCGGTGGCGAGCGCCACCAGCAGCGCGGCGGCGACGCCGCGACGAAACACGACGCGCGTCATTGCGTCGGCTCGGGCAACGGCTGGAACGTCAGCCCTTCCTCCTCCGCGGCCTCGCTGATCTCCATGGCGCGCGCCTGGGCCGCGAAGTGACCGAGCACGATCGTGGAGAAGACCGCGAGCCACAGCATCTTCTCGTACTGGGCGCTGATGAAGCAGCCGGCCACGAGGAAGCCGGTGAGTCCGCTTCGCAGGCCCTCCGCCCAGCCCGCGATCCGCGCGCCCTCGGGCGAAGCGCGGAGCCGTGCCGCGCGATTGAGGATGCTGAAGACCGACGCGAGCAGCATGACGAATATGACAAAGATCGGCAGGCCGAACTCAGCCGCGACCTCGAGGAACGAGTTGTGCGCGATGTTGCCCTGCTCGAGTCCGGTGTAGGCGGTACTCAGCTTCTTGAAGTTCAACGGGCCGACGCCGAACAGCGGATTGTCGCCGATCATCCGCAGCGCCGCCCAGAAGAGCGCGCTGTGCGCCTTGTTGGAGGCGTCGAGCCCGGCCACCTTGGGCGCGTCCGAGTCGAACACCGACCACAGGCGCGAGCCGAGATCGGTCGGCACGATGATGAGCGCGAGCAGCAGCACGGCGATCACCGCGGCGGCGCCCATCGCACCGCGTTTGCGGTACACGAACACCATCCCGGCGACCAGCAGGCCGACGAAACCACCGCGCGACGAGGTGAGGAACAGCTCGAGCACCAAGAGCATCCCGCCCAACAGCCACCAGCGACGTTGCGAGCGCCGCGTCGCCTGCGCGGCGAAGACGAACGCCAGCGGAATGACGAGGACGAGGATCGTCGCGAAGTAGTTCGTCTCGTAGAGGCCCACGCCGAGCCGATCGTTGAAGCGGATCATCTGGCGGACGGCGTACGGAAACACCAGGATGAGGGTCAGCGTCATGACCTTGAGCACACGCTCGAGATCCCGTGGCGTTTGCACGCTGACCAGCACGATCGGCAGGAACGTCAAGAACGCGAAATAGCGGGAGATCGCCAGGAACCCGCTGCCGCTGAACAGGCCCGCGAACAGCACGCCGAAGAAGAACAGCAGGAACATTCGCGCCGGGCGTGCGCGCAGCAGCACCATGTGCGGGTGTCCGCGCACGAGGCGCGCGCCCGCCCAGGCGAACCCGACGAGCCCCAGCAGCTTGATCACCGTGAAGTCCGGGAAGATGCCGAGGAAGTTGGGAGCTATATAAAGGTAGGGGTTCGCCTCGTACGGCATGATCAGGATCATCAGGCATAGGAGCCACATGGCCCCTGACGTGTCGCAAGACCCATACCGTGCCGGACGTCCAGAGTTTCAAGCGGTTAGCGCGCGGTGCCTGCTACTGCACTCCTCGATGACGGTAGGCGGTTGCAAACAGTAACCCGCCGACCCATCGGGTCAGCCCTTGTGCGCCCGTAGCAGCAGAAACATCGGCCGCCGCGCCTCGTCCTCGGCGCCCGGGTGGGCGCGCAGCCACGCCTCGTCCGGCATCGGCTCGATCAGCCGGTCGAGCACGAGCCCGGCGTCGAGCACACCGTTGACGAGCGTCGCCAGCGTCCGGTGCACCTTGCGTACGCCGGGCACGAACCACGTCTCCTCGCGGGTGCCCTCGTCGGCGTAGCGATCGATCGCCCACCCTGCGCGCCGCGCCGCCCCCTCGCCCGGCACCCACCCGTCGGACGCGCGGGCGGTATAGATCGGGTGCTCGGTGGAATATACGAGGACACCGCCTGCCGCCAGCCAGCTCGCGATTCGACGCACGAGACCGGCATAGTCGTCGACGTAGTGGAACGCCAGCACGCTGATCACGACATCGAGCTGTGCCGGCGGCAGCTCGAGGTCCTCGATCGCCGCGTGCATGTATCGCACGCGCGGATGCGCGAACTCCGCGCGCGCCAGCGCGAGCATCCGCTCGGAGACGTCGACGCCGAGCACGTCGGCGGCGCCGCGCTCGGCGAGGTGACGGGCGAGCTGGCCGACGCCGCAGCCCAGATCGAGCACGCGCCGGCCGGCCACGTCCGGGAGCAGCGTCTGCAGCTGCGCGTGCTCCATGGCGCGCGTCCAGCCGTGTCCAAAGCGTTCGAGCGTCGAGTAGCCCGCGAAGAACCGCGCGTCGTCGTAGATGCTGTCTCTTATACACATCTCCGAGCC
>JBKOUQ010000193.1:0-13611 GCA_046723475.1 Candidatus Methylomirabilota bacterium | reverse complement strand
ACACGCGGGATGTGCTGAAGTTCATGCTCGAGGTCGAGGGCGCCACCGTGCAGACGGCAGAGACCGGCGAAGACGGCCTGCGTCTCGCCGAGCGCGGTCGGCCCGACATCGTCCTGTGCGACATCGGGCTGCCGGACATCGACGGCTTCGAGGTCGCCCGCCGTCTCCGCACGCGAGCGGAGGGCGGCGCGACGCGTCTCATCGCGCTGACCGGGTACGGTCAGGCCGAGGACATGCGCCGCGCCGCGAGCGCCGGCTTCGACGCCCATCTGACCAAGCCGGTCAACCTCGACCAGCTCATGTCGCTGCTCGTCGCGTCCGCGCATTGACAGCCTCGCGCACACCCGTGTAGAGTGATCGTCGACTCGACGTGCGCTTTCCTTTAAGCGGGCCCTGCGAGGCTCGTAAGGAGAGGATGATGGCCGCTCGATCGCCCCGCTTGCGCGAAAAGGCCGAAGTGCTCGACACGGCGGCCCTCGACCGCGCACTCACCCGCATCGCCCACGAGATCCTGGAGCGAAACGGCGGCGCGAAAGACCTCACGTTCGTCGGGCTGCGCACGCGCGGCGTGACGCTGGCCCAGCGGCTGGCGGCGAAGATCGCGGCCATCGACGGCGCCTCGCTCCCCGTCGGCGCGCTCGACATCACGCTCTACCGGGACGACCTCGACAGCATGCGCGGCGCGCCGGTCGTGCGGGCCACCGAGATCCCCTTCTCGATCAAGGACAAGACCGTCGTCCTCGTGGACGACGTGCTGTTCACCGGACGCACGATCCGCGCCGCCCTGGACGCGCTGATCGACCTGGGACGCCCGAAGATGATTCAGCTCGCGATCCTCGTGGACCGGGGCCATCGCGAGCTGCCGATCCGTCCCGACTACATCGGCAAGAACCTGCCGACGTCGCGCCGTGAGGCGGTCGCGGTGCGGCTCACCGAGCACGATGGCGAGGATCGCGTCGTCATCGAAGAGCCCGAGGAGGGCTGAGCATGGGCTGGACCCGCAAGGATCTCGTGACGATCCGCGAGCTGGAGGCGGCGGAGATCCTCACGTTGATCGACACGGCCGCGTCGCTGCAAGAGATCGCCGGCCGCGAGATCAAGAAGGTGCCGGCGCTGCGCGGCAAGACGATCGTGAACCTGTTTTACGAGAACTCGACGCGGACGCGGACGTCGTTCGAGATCGCCGGCAAGTGGCTGTCGGCCGACGTCATCAACTTCTCGGCCTCCGGATCGAGCGCGGCCAAGGGCGAATCGTTCGTCGACACCGCACGCAACATCGCCGCCATGAGCCCGGACGTGGTCGTGGTGCGCCACAGCGCGTCGGGCGCGCCCGCGCTGCTCGCAAACGCCCTGCCCTGCGCGATCGTCAACGCCGGAGACGGCGCTCACGAGCATCCCACGCAGGCCCTGCTCGACCTCCTCACGATCCGCGAAAAGAAAGGCCACTTCGACGGGCTCAGCGTGGCCATCGTCGGGGACATCGCGCACAGCCGCGTCGCACGCTCGAACATCCACGGGATGCGCAAGCTCGGCATGACGGTGACGGTCGCGGGGCCGCCGACGCTGATCCCGCCCTACGCACAGGAGCTCGGCTGCAAGGTCAGCTACCGACTCGAAGACGCGATCCGCGACGTCGACGTGATCATGATGCTGCGGCTGCAGCAGGAGCGCATGCACGCCGGGTTGATCCCCTCGCTGCGGGAGTACTCGCGCTACTGGGGCCTGACCCTCGACCGCCTCGCGGCCCACGCGCGGCCGGACGTGCTCATCATGCACCCCGGCCCCGTCAACCGCGGCGTCGAGCTCTCGCCCGAGGTCGCCGATGGACCGTACTCGGTGATCCTCGACCAGGTGGCGAAGGGCGTGGCCGTCCGCATGGCGGTGCTCCTCTTACTCGCGGGCGGACGTAGCGCGGAGGGACCATCGCAATGAGCCCGCGAGGTGCCGAGAGCTCGACGCTGGTGATCCGCGGCGGACGGGTGATCGACCCCGCGGCGTCGATCGACGCCGAGCAGGTCGTGCTGATCGAGGACGGCAAGATCGCGCGCCTCGCCGCGCGCATCACACCGCCGCCCGAGGCTACGGTCATCGACGCAAGCGGCAAGTGGGTGTGTCCCGGCTTCATCGACATGCACGTGCACCTGCGGGAGCCCGGTCACGAGTACAAGGAAACCGTCGCGACGGGTACGCGGGCGGCGGCCGCGGGCGGCTTCACCGCCGTCTGCTGCATGGCGAACACGCAACCGGTGAACGACAACCGTGCGGTCACGGACTACATCCGCGCCAAGGCGGAATCCGAGGGCGTGGTCCGCGTCTATCCAATCGGCGCGGTCTCCCGTGGGCTCGCGGGCCGCGAGCTGGCGGAGCTCGCCGAGCTGGCGGAGGCCGGGTGCGTCGCGTTTTCCGACGACGGCAAGTGCGTGATGAACGCCGAGCTCTACCGGCGGGCGATGGAATATACGCTGCCCTTCGGGACGCCCGTGATCAGCCACGCCGAAGACGACACGCTCGCGCGCGACGGGTGCATGCACGAGGGCGTGGTCTCGACCGAGCTGGGGCTGTCCGGCATCCCCGCCGCGGCCGAAGACGTCATGGTCGCGCGCGACATCGTCCTGGCCGAGCTGACCGGTGCCCACGTGCACATCGCGCACGTGTCATCCGCCGGGGCCGTTCGCCTCGTCCGCGACGCCAAGGCGCGCGGCGTGCGCGTGACCGCGGAGGTCACGCCGCATCACCTGCTGCTGACCGACGAGGCCGTGCGCTCGTGGGACGGCAATATGAAGATGGTGCCGCCGCTTCGGACCAAGCGGGACGTCGAGGCGCTGATCGAAGCGCTGGTCGATGGGACAATCGACTGCGTGGCAACCGATCACGCGCCTCATGCGTTGAGCGAGAAAGAGGGCGAGTTCGATCACGCCGCCAACGGGGTAGTCGGACTCGAGACCGCGGTATGCGTGCTCGTCGATCGGCTCGTGAAGCCCGGGCTGTTGCCGCTCGCGACGCTGGTGTCGCGCCTGTCCCGCGATCCCGCGCGGCTGCTGCGCTTGCCCGGGGGCAGCCTCGGCGCCGGCGCGCCGGCCGACGTGACGCTGATCGACCCCGACGCTGCGATCACGATCGACCCGGCCAGGTTCGCCTCGCGCAGCCGCAACACGCCGTTCACCGGCTGGACCGCCACGGGACGGCCGTGGAAAACGATCGTCGGCGGAAAGGTGGTCTGGCAATGATGGAGGCGCTCCTGGTCCTGCGTGACGGGCGCGTCTTTCGCGGCCGTCCGCTCGGCACAGTAGGCGAGACATCGGGCGAGGTCATCTTCAACACGGCGATGGCGGGCTACCAGGAGATCCTGACCGACCCGTCGTATCGTGGTCAGATCGTGACGATGACGTACCCGATGATCGGCAATTACGGCATCAACGAAGAGGACGTCGAGTCGCACCGGCCGTGGGTGAACGGGTTGATCGTCAAGGAAGCCTCAGTCTGTCCGTCGTCCTGGCGCGGGCGTGTGAGCCTGGACGAATACCTGCGCGTGCACGGGCTGGTCGGGTTGCAGGGCATCGACACGCGCGCGCTCACGCGCCATCTCCGCGATCACGGCGCTCAGGACGGAATCATCTCGTCGACCGACCTCGACGTCGACCGTCTGCGCGAACGCGCGCGGGCGCTGCCCGGCCTCGTGGGCCGCGACCTCGTGGCCGAGGTGACGGCGAAGACGCCGTTCACGTGGGACACCGGCGAATGGGACCTGACGCGCGGCTACCGGCCCGCGCCGTCCGCGCGCTTCAAGGTCGTCGCGTACGACGCCGGTATCAAGTTCAACATCTTGCGGCAGCTCCGGACGGCGGGCTGTGAGGTCACGGTCGTGCCGGCCGACACGCCGGCCGAAGCCGTCCTGGAGCGGCAACCCGACGGCGTGTTCCTGTCGAATGGCCCTGGCGATCCCGAAGGCGTGCCCTATCTCATCGACAGCGTGCGCACGCTGCTCGGCCGCGTGCCGATCTTCGGGATTTGCCTGGGGCATCAGATCATCGGTCTCGCCGCGGGCGGCCGGACGTACAAACTGCCGTTCGGCCACCACGGCGCCAACCATCCCGTTCGCGATCTCGCGACGGGACGCGTCGAAATCACGTCGCAGAACCACGGCTTCGCCGTCGACCCGACCTCGTTGGCGGGACGTGGATGGGAGCCGAGCCACGTCAATCTCAACGATGCGACGTGCGAGGGGTTCCGCCACACCGAGCTGCCCGTGTTCTGCGTGCAGTACCACCCCGAGGCGTCGCCGGGGCCACACGACGCGAATTACCTGTTCCACCGTTTCACGGACTTGATGGCGTCACGGAGCTGAAGGAAGGAGGCTGACGCGTCCATGCCGAAATATCTGATCTCGTACCGCAAGGTCGAGAGCGCGGGGCACAAGCCCGAGTGGGCGTCGTTCACCACTCAGAGTGAGGCGTCGCTGGAGGCGCACGCGATCAAGGAGCGCGTCGAGCGCCGGATGAGCGTGCTCGGCGAGCAGCTGTGGGGCGACGGTGACATCGTCTGGGTCGGCGCCGGTCGCATTGACGACGTGCTGTACAAGCGCGAGGAGGCCGCGCCCGACACGTCCATCGTCTACGGGCTCGTCGAAGAGTAGCGGATGCCGAAGCGGACCGACATCCGGAAGATCATGATCATCGGGTCGGGGCCGATCGTCATCGGCCAGGCCTGCGAGTTCGACTACTCCGGAACGCAGGGCTGCCGTGCGCTGCGCGAGGAAGGGTACGAGGTCGTCCTCGTCAATAGCAATCCGGCCACGATCATGACGGATCCGGAGATGGCGGCGCGAACGTATGTCGAGCCGCTCACCGCGGAGTTCCTCGCGCAGATCATCGCGCGCGAGCGGCCGCAGGCGCTGCTGCCGACGCTGGGCGGCCAGACCGCGCTGAATCTCGCCGTCGCGCTCGCGGAAGACGGCACCCTCGACCGCTTCGGCGTCGAGCTGATCGGCGCCAAGATTCCTGCGATCAGAAAGGCCGAAGATCGCGAGCTGTTCAAGCGCGCCATCGAATCGATCGGGCTCACGCTGCCGCGCTCGGGCTACGCGCGCACGATCGAGGGGGCCAAGCAGATCGTCCGGACGACGGGATATCCCGCCATCATCCGTCCGTCGTTCACGCTCGGCGGCACGGGAGGCTCGATCGCCTACAACCCCGACGAGCTCGAGGAGTCGGTGCGCTGGGGCCTGCAGATGTCGCCCCTCGGCACCGTGCTGATCGAGGAATCGGTCATCGGCTGGAAGGAATTCGAGCTCGAGGTGATGCGCGACCTCGCGGACAACGTGGTCATCATCTGCTCGATCGAGAACGTCGACGCCATGGGCGTACACACCGGCGACTCCGTCACCGTGGCGCCGGCCCAGACGCTCACCGACAAGGAATACCAGCTGATGCGCGACGCCGCCGTCGCGATCATCCGCGAGATCGGGGTCGAGACCGGCGGCTCCAACATCCAGTTCGCGGTGAATCCCGAGGACGGCCGCCTCGTGGTCATCGAGATGAACCCGCGCGTCTCGCGCTCCTCCGCGCTGGCCTCCAAAGCGACGGGCTTTCCGATCGCCAAGATCGCGGCCAAGCTCGCCGTCGGTTACCGCCTCGACGAGGTCCGCAACGACATCACCCGGGAGACGCCGGCCTCGTTCGAGCCGGCCATCGACTATTGCGTCGTGAAGTTTCCGCGGTGGGCATTCGAGAAGTTCCCCGAGGCGGACCGCACACTCACGACTCAGATGAAGTCGGTCGGCGAGGCCATGGCCATCGGGCGGACGTTCAAGGAAGCGCTGCAGAAGGCGGTGCGCTCGCTCGAGCAGGACCGCTGGGCGCTCACGCTCGATCGCGTGGTGTCCGACGACGATCTGCGCGGGCTCTTGACCGTCCCGAATCCCGACCGGATGTTCGCCATCGGCGACGCGTTCCGGCGCGGGATGAGCACGAGCGCGGTGGCCGCGCTCACGCGGATCGACCCGTGGTTCCTCGACAACATGCGCGAGATCGTCGAGTTCGAGGCCGAAATTCGCGGTGCCGGGCTCAGCGATCCCGCCGTCCTGCGACGCGCCAAGCAGCTCGGCTTCGCCGACCGCTGGATCGCGCGACTCACGAACACCACCGAAGAGGACGTCCGCGCGGGTCGGCTCTCGCACGGCATCCGCGCGACGTTCAAGACGGTCGACACGTGCGCCGCCGAGTTCGTCGCGCACACGCCGTATCTGTACTCGACGTACGAGGACGAAGACGAGGCGCCGCCGACGGACCGCCGCAAGGTCATCATTCTGGGCTCGGGCCCGAACCGCATCGGGCAGGGCATCGAGTTCGACTACTGCTGCGTCCACGCGGCCTTCGCGCTGCGCGAGCGGGGCGTCGAAGCGATCATGATCAACTGCAACCCCGAGACGGTCTCCACGGATTACGACACCTCGGATCGTCTGTACTTCGAGCCGCTCACGCTCGAGGACGTCCTGAACGTCGTCGACAAGGAGCGGCCGTTCGGCGTGATCGTGCAGTTCGGCGGCCAGACGCCGCTGAAGCTGGCTGTGCCGTTGCAGCGCGCCGGCGTGCCGATCCTCGGCACGTCGCCGGACGCTATCGACCGTGCCGAGGACCGCCAGCGCTTCAGCGACCTGCTGCGCGAGCTCGGGCTCAACCAGGCGGCCGGCGCGACCGTGCGCTCGCTGCCCGAAGCGCGCGATGTGGCGCTTCGCCTCGGCTATCCGGTCCTGGTCCGGCCGTCGTACGTGCTGGGCGGCCGCGCCATGCGGATCGTGTACGACGATCAGGATCTGGTCCAGTTCGTCGGCGAAGCGGTCGAGGTCGCGCCCGATCATCCGATCCTGATCGACAAGTTTCTCGACGACTCGCTCGAGATCGACGTCGACGCCGTCGCCGACGGCGAGCGCTCGGTGGTGGGCGGCGTCATGGAGCACATCGAGAAAGCAGGCGTCCACTCCGGCGACGCCGCCTGCGCGCTGCCGCCCTACAGTCTCGACGAGGGCCAGGTGCGGGAGCTACGGGCGCAGACCAAAGCGCTGGCGAAGGCGCTCGCGGTGGTCGGGCTGATCAACGTCCAGTTCGCGATCCGCAACGAGACGATCTTCGTGCTCGAGGTGAACCCACGCGCCTCCCGAACCGTGCCCTTCGTGTCGAAGGCGATCGGCGTGCCGCTCGCCAAGGTCGCCACCTGGGCCATGCTCGGGGAGTCCGTGGCGGCGCTCGCGCCCATCGAAGAGCGCGAGCTACGGCACATCGCGGTAAAGGAATCGGTGTTCCCCTTCATCAAGTTCCCCGGCGTCGACATCGTGCTGGGGCCGGAGATGAAGTCCACGGGCGAAGTCATGGGGCTCGACAGCGACTTCCGCAAGGCCTATCTGAAGGCGCAGATCGCGGCCGGCTCACCGCTGCCGACGAGCGGCAAAGTGTTCGTCTCCGTCAAGAACCGCGACAAACGCGCGGTGACGACACTGGCGCGGCGGCTCGTCGAGATGGGGTTCACGCTGGCCGCCACGACGGGGACCGCACGCGTGCTCGAACGCCACGGCATGACGGTCGAGCTGGTGCACAAGGTGCTCGAGGGCCATCGTCCCAACGTCGTCGATCTCATGAAGCGCGGCGAGATCGCGCTCGTCTTCAACACGCCCGAGGACGGTCGCGCGCGCAAGGACTCCGCAGCCATCCGTCGCGCCGCGGTGACCCTCAACATTCCGTACTACCTCACCGTCGACGGCGCGCAGGCGGCCGTCGGCGCGATCGAGGCGCTGCTGAAGGGCGAGCACCACGTGCTGAGCCTGCAGGAGTACCACGCCGGTGCGTGAGCGGCTCTGGGTCGCGCTCGACGTCGACACGCTGCAGGAGGCCGACGGTCTGCTCGAGCGGCTGGCGGGCACGGGCATCGGCTCGAAGATCGGCTCGCAGCTCTTCACCGCCGCCGGGCCGGCCGCCGTCGAGACCGCACTCAAGCGCGGTTTCCCGGTGTTCCTCGATCTGAAGTATCACGACATCCCGAACACCGTGGCCGGGGCCGTGCGGGAGGCCACGCGCATGGGCGTGGCCATGCTCAACGTCCATGCGGGCGGTGGCGTAGCGATGATGCGCGCGGCGGCGGAGTCGGCAAGCAGCGCGGCCAAGGACTTCGGGTTGGCGCGGCCGATCTGCCTGGCCGTCACGGTGCTGACGAGCCTCGATCGCAAGAGCCTGGACGAAGTCGGCGTGACGGGCACCGTGGACGCGCACGTGCTGCGTCTGGCGGAGCGCGCGCGCGAGGCGGGCCTCGACGGCTGCGTGGCGTCGCCGCACGAGATCGCTCTGCTGCGTCGCGCACTCGGTTCGCGCTGGGTCATCGTCACACCCGGCATTCGTGCGGCCCAAGTCGCGGACGATCAAAGAAGGGTGGCATCGGCGGCAGCCGCCATCGGTGCGGGGGCGGACGCCGTGGTGGTCGGGCGCCCGATCACCGCCGCGCCCGACCCCTCCGCGGCCGCCGCCGCGATTCTCGCCGAGATCGCCGCCGCGCGCCGCTGACGCGGGGTCGGCGCGTCGGACGGTTCGTCGTTCCGAGGACGCCGTCTCTCCCGGCGCCCACGCCGCCTCGATCAGCGCGACGGCTTCCCCCAGCGCGCCGCGGATCGCGTCGACGTTGACCTGCTGTTCGGCGAGAACGACGAGATAGCCGATACGGCTCGTCGCCAGAAACATCGTGCCGTCGTCGGCCGAGAACATCGCCGTCGAGAAGGACGAGCGTCCCAGCCGCGTTGCGCTCGTTTCCAGCTCGCGACCGAGCGTGGCGGCCAGGGCGGCAAGCGGATCCACCGCGATTGCGGATGGCAGATCGGCGGCGATGACGAACCCGTCGGCCGCCACGATGAGCGCACCGCGGACCCAGTGCAGACGCTTCAGCTCGTGCACGATGTTCCGGACCTGCCCGCCCCGCGACGCGTTGTCGTGCTCGAGCGCGAGCTTCAGACGTGGTCCGCTCATGACACCCTCCTGGTCGGAGCGGCTGGGACATCAGCCGCCGTCACGCGCGGCTCCGCGGTCCGAGACGTTGCGAGCACACCGAGCTCGTGCAACGCCGCGGACCAGAGCCGATTCAGGTCCAGCAAGCCTTGGGGAGGATCGGTCGCGCGCGGCAGCGCCAGCGACACGACGATGGCGCCGTCGGTGCGCGTAAACACCGCGTCGTGGCCGTCGTCGACGATCGCGCGGTGCAGCGCGCCGAGCCGTGCGCGGTCGACGACGGCCGCGGCGAGGCGCAGCATCCGGACAAGAGCTTCGGCCACGTCGGTGGCGTCGTTCGTCATGGGCTGTGCCGCGATGAGCGCGCCATCCGCGCGAGCGACGGTCAAAGCGCGTCCGCTGCCCGGGAGCCGGAGAGCCTGCACCCGCGGCTGCGCAGCGGCACCGGACGGCACCGATGGCGGCGTCTCGTCGCGCGAATGCACGGCGGCCAGCAAGGCCTCCGCCTCGGGAAAGTCGGGGTACGCGCGCAGTGCGCGGCGCAGCAGATCGCGGCAGGTCACGCCGTGGCCCGCCTCCAGCGCCAGCCGGGCCAGTCCAAGCAGCGCGCGGGGATGGTTCGCGTCGTGGGCGAGAACCCAGCGGAACTCCGCCTGCGCCGCGAAGCTCTCGCCCCGCGCGACGTGCACGTACGCCGCGAGAAGATGCGCGTGTACGTTGTCGCGATCGAGCTCCAGCGCGCGCGCCACGAGAGCGCGCGCCTCGGCATAGCGCCCCTCGCGCCGGCGCTGCTCGGCGCGGCGCAGCGTCTCCAGCACCGTGAGCCGGGAGCGCGTGCCCGCCGGTTTCCGCAACCGGCTCAGGAGCCACACGCCCCCGCTCCATTCATGCCAGCGTCACTCTCAAGATTTCTTCGAGAGTCGTCACGCCCTCCGCGACCTTCGCGAGGCCGGCCTGGCGCAGCGTCTTCATGCCTTCCTTCTGCGCCTGCTCGCGCAAGTCGGCCGTCGACGCCTCGTCGAGGATCATGTCGCGCAGAGCCTCGCTGATCGGCATGACCTCGTAGATCGCGACGCGCCCCTTCATTCCGGTGAAGCTGCATGCCGCGCAGCCGGCGCCGCGGTAGAAGGTCACCGGCCCGCGGCCGTGCGGCACGTGACCGTAGCGGACGAGATCCTCCTCGCTTCCCTCCACCGGCTGCTTGCACTGGCTGCAGATCCGGCGACCGAGGCGCTGCGCCAGCAACATGAGCAGCGCTGACGACAGGAGGAACGGCGGGATGCCCATGTCGACAAGCCGCGCCACCGTCGAGGGACAGTCGTTCGTGTGCAGCGTGGTGAACACGAGGTGTCCGGTGAGCGCGGCGCGGACGGAGATCTGCGCCGTCTCCAGGTCGCGTGTCTCGCCCACCAGGATCACGTCCGGGTCCTGACGCAGGAAGGAGCGCAGCACGGTTGCGAAGGTCCGGCCGATGCCGTCGTTGACCTGAACCTGGTTGACGCCCTTGAGGTTGTATTCGACGGGGTCCTCGGCCGTCATGATGTTGTGGTCGGGCGAGTTGATCGTCGAGATGGCGGAGTAGAGCGTCGTCGTCTTGCCGGAGCCCGTCGGGCCGGTGATCAGAATCATGCCGTAGGGCTGATGAATCGCCCCGCTGAACTTCTCGTAGGCCCACGGATCGAAGCCGAGCTTCGTGAGATCGAGCTGCAGCGATTCCTTGTCGAGGATTCGGAGCACGGCCTTCTCGCCGAAGATCGTCGGCAAGATCGACACACGGAAATCGATCTCGCGGGAGCCGTAGCGCAGCTTGATGCGTCCGTCCTGCGGGAGCCGGCGCTCGGCGATGTCGAGGTTGGCCATAATCTTCAGCCGTGAGATGACGGCCGGCTCGACCTTCTTCGGCGGCGACACCATCTCGTGCATCACGCCGTCGATGCGGAAGCGGATGCGAAAGTTCTTTTCGTACGGCTCCCAGTGCAGATCGGACGCGCCGCGACGAATCGCGTCGAGCATGACCATGTTGACGAACTTCACGACGGGAGCGCCGTCCGCCGCATCTCGCAGCTCGACGACATCGCCCTGGCCGCGTCCGTCTTCTTCCACCAGCTCCACGGTCGTGTCGGACAGCTCGGCGAGGACGTCGTCCATCGATCCGGCCGTGAGCGGTTTGGCGTAATGCCGCTCGATCGCGGCCCGGATCGCCGCCCCGGCGGCGATCACGGGCAGGACGGTGAGCCGCGTGGTCGCCCCGATCTCGTCCATCGCGACGACGTTCGCGGGATCGGACATCGCCAGGGTCAATGCGCCGTCGACGCGCGACAGCGGCAGCACCTCGTGCTTACGCGCGATGTGCGCGGGCACGAGGGCGAGAATGTCCTGGCTGATCGCGTGCTGTCGCACGTCGACCGATGGCAGGCCATGCTCGCGCGACAACACCTCCACCAGCCGCTCCTCGGTGACGAGACCGCGCCGCGCCAGCACGGTGCCGAGCCGCTCCTTGGACCGGCGATGCTCGCGCAGCGCATCGTGCAGCTGCTCGGCCGAAATCAGGCCCTCCGCAACGAGGACCTCGCCGAGCCGTGCGCGGCTCGCCCGCTTGCGCGCCGCGGCTGTTGTCGCCTTCGTGGTCGCGGCCATCTCGAGCGGCGGCGGCATCACGGCGGTTGTGCCCGCTTCACGCGGCGCGCCGGATGATGATGTGGCTCGGCCAGACGTTCGCGCCGAGCTCGGCGTCGCGGGCGCGACAATCCGAGTCGGGTCGGGCGCGGTCGGGATCGTGGCGCTCGGTGCGGTCGGCGCCGCAACGCTCGATGCCGTCGCGACGCTCGGTGCCGTCGGCGCCGCAACGCTCGGTGTGGCCGCCTCCGCAGCCGCCGCGGTCTGGCGGGTCGGCGCATCATCGCCCACGACGGCGGGTGCGGACGTGCCGGCGCGCCGACGGCGCGCGCCACCCGGAGCATGATCCGGGTCCACGCCGGCAATGCGCTCCGCCGTCTGCATGAGTCGCTCGACATCGCCGAGGCGCGTATAGATCTCGCGCAGCGCTTCGAGGATCGTGAGATCGGCGGGCGTTTCCCCGAGCGCCGCCTCGAACATCTCGGCGCTGGCGCGTAGCTCCTGGTCTTCGGCGGCGTTACGCGGGTCGCTGCCGGAAGGCACTCCGAGCTTCCTCCGGGGTGAGCGGCGCCGCCAGCACGCCCGTGCGGCGCGGGCGCCGGCGGGCCTCGACGAGAATCGCGTTGAGGCCCTGGCTGGCCTCGCGCGCGAAGAGTCGCACCATGCCGATCGTGGTTCGCTCATCGAAGATCGCGAGCAGGATCGTGTCGTCGTCGACCGTGCTCACGTGCAGGCTCTCCTTGACACCCTCGTGAAACAGCACCGAGAACTCGCTCTCGCCGAGCAGCCGGGCCAGCGCGGCCGTCGAGCTGAACGCGCCGGCGGCCAGGGCGGCGATGGAGACGGTGTCGAGCGTCCGTGCCGCACCGGCCATCGCGAGCGGCTCGCCGCTGCGCTCGATCAGCAGGACGGCGGCGCACCCCGAATCGGCGAGGAAGCGTTCGAGCACCGCATCGATGCGCGCCGCATCGGTTTCGTGAATCACGATGTCGTGTCGCATCACGATGCTCCTTCCTGGACTTGACCGAACTCCCGGAGCAGCACCATCCGGGAGACTGTGTTGAGAGTGTCGAAGACTCCCTTGCCCGTCACCGCGACGGCCTCGAACGCGGGAACTCGACGCGGGCCGCGATTGAGCGTGTACTGCAAATAGTCGATGGGGGCGATGTCCGGCAGGTCGCGCTTGTTGAACTGCACCACGTACGGCAGCGTCGCAAGGTCCAGCCGATACTCCCGGAGGTTGTCGTTGAGGTTGCGCAGACTCTCCACGTTCTCCTTGAGACGGTCCCACTGCGAGTCGGCGACGAACACCACGCCGTCGACTCCGCGGAGCACGAGCTTGCGCGTCATGTTGTAGCGGCTCTGTCCGGGCACCGTGTAGAGCTGGAACTTCGTCGTGAAGCCGCGCACCGTCGTGGCGGACACGGGGAGAAAGTCGAAGAACAGCGTGCGGTCGTCACCGGTCGCCAGGGAGATCATGTTGCCGCGGTTGTCGTCGGGCAGGCAGCGGTGGACGTACTGTAGGTTCGCCGTCTTCCCCGCCATGCCCGGGCCGTAGTACACGATCTTGAAGTTGATGACCTTCGCCGCGTAGTTGATGATCGACATTCAGCGCGCCTCCAGTGCCGCCGCTGCGCGATCGGCATCCCGCCACGCGCGTCCCGGACGCGCGACCGAACCGGCGGCGGCCAGCAGCACGGTGCCGCGGCCGCCGACGGCACGGACGAAGATCCGCCGCCGTCCCTGCCGGAAGATCACGGACACGAGCGCGCCGAGGTCCGACTCACCGCCATGCCCGCGCCCGAGGGCGTCCCACGCGGCAAGCGCGAGCTCGGCCACGCGGGCGGCTTCGCGGCCCGGCTCGCGAAACACGTAGACGCGCGCACCGCCGTTGCCTTCCGCGAGCACCGCGGGCTCGACCGTCCCGAACGCGGCAAGCGTCTCGGCCACGCCGGCCACGCGCGACTCGACGACCAATGTCGCCAGCGACCGCGACGGCGGGGCCGTTCCGTCG